>JAYEHY010000114.1:0-10026 GCA_034659695.1 Campylobacterota bacterium
GCTGTACTGATACTAACTATCAAAAAAAGTATTAAATAGATTAGTTTAGATTGTAATAAGTTGCTGTTCATAAAAAATCCTTTAAACGAGTTATATATTTATTCTATAACTCTTTTTATTAAATATGACTTTGAAAATCTAATGTAAATATACAATAAGCATAGAATATGTTTAAGTATAATAAATATTTGCTATACTTTGGATGATTTATACATTAAAGGAGTATTTATGCGTATAATATGGATAGTAACATTAACTTTCTCTATGATGATGGCTGAAGCAACGATGGTTAAAGACCCTAAGACTAACCTTATTTGGGAAGATAACATGCATGTATCTGAAGTAAAGATTACACAGATTAAAGCAAGAAGCTACTGTAGCCAATTAGCATTGGGATCATTTAATGACTGGCGTCTGCCTACACTTAAAGAGTTACAGAGTATTGTTGACTATAAGCGTTATAAACCTGCTATAGTTAAAGAGTTTAAACATGTAAACAGAGATACACTCTACTGGTCAAGTACTCCTTATGTAAAAAGCAGTGATGAGTTTTGGGGTATTAGTTTTAAAGATGGTTCAAGCAGTAATGCATCTGAAATTTACGACCGATATGTGCGTTGCGTAAGAGATATAAAGTAAATAATGACTTTTCTAAAGTACCTTTTTTCCAAAGCTCACACTGAACAGTTTACGATTACTTCAAGCAATGGATTTCACTTAAGACCTGTTGCTCAGTTTGTAAATATGGCAAAAACATTCTCTTGTCAAATCAATGCTACTTTTAACAGTAAAACCGTAGATGCAAAAAACATCAATACCCTCTTGTCTCTCTCTTTAGAAAAAGGTGATAGCTTTACACTTGAAATAAAAGGTAAAAAAGCAGAAGTAGCACTTGAAGAACTCCATGCACTTTTTGAAACCCTTATGCATCATGATGTAGAGGTAAAGCAGATAAAAAAAGCATCTCACTCTTACAAAAGTGTTTGTATAAAAGCAGAGATTATCTCTGAGGGTATTGCTATTGCTCCTTTGTATCATTACCATACAAAAGAGCTCATCTCAAAAAGTACTCTTAGTTTTCAAGAAGCGGTTTTAAAAGCTCTTGATGAACTAGAAAACCTTTATACTACACATAAAGAAAATAACAATGCACCCATCTATCTTGCACAAAAAGCACTTTTAGATTCACTAACTAAAGATGCTCAAACTATTGAACTATTTACACAACAAATAGATGATGCATCTAGTCAACTTTTAGGCACTAAACTTGAAGCTAAAAGAAGTGACTACCAAGACATACTTAAGCGAGTTAAAAAACATTTAGGCATAGAGCTAAGCATTACTTTTCCTGACACTCCTTTTGTACTTATGGCTCATGACTTACTCCCTAGTGAAGTTGACTTACTTACAAAAACAGAAGTTTTAGGGGTCATTTTGAAAGAGACATCTATACTCTCTCATACGGCTATTTTACTTCGTAGTATGGGGGTAACATCTCTCATCTGTGATACTACTCAACTTCAAGAGGGGGCGAATATTATTGTAGATGCTCATGCAGGGGTAGTAGTTCATACACCAAACAAAGAAGATTTACAAAAAGCAAATAGACAACTAAAAAAAGACCGTACGCAAAATGAAATAGCCTTTAAAAGACGTTTTAACACTGCTAGAACAACAAAAGGTCAAGCCATTAAAGTCTTTGCCAATGTAGCAGATACCCACTCTGCACATAAAGCAAAGGAAGAGGGTGCAGAAGGTATAGGACTTTTAAGAAGTGAATTTTTATTTAAAGAAAAGCAACCTACACTTGAGCTACAGGTAGAAGCTTATGAAGAGATATTTGCACTCTTTAAAGAGGTTACGGTACGAACACTTGACATAGGGGGAGATAAGAATTTACCCTACATCAATTTACCAAAAGAATCCAATCCTTTTTTAGGCATACGAGGGGTTAGACTTTTTCACACACATCCTCAAATCATAGCCCAACAACTGCAAGCTATTTTTATAGCAGCAAAAGGTAAAACCGTTAAAATTATGTTCCCTATGATAAGTAGCGTGGAGGAGTTCAATGAAGCCAAAGCCTTTGCTATAAATGTAGCAAAAGAGCATAAACTAAACATAGAAAACATACACTTTGGTATGATGATAGAAGTACCCTCTGTACTGTTTTTGATAGAAGCGTTTAATGAGATAGTAGATTTCTACTCCATTGGAACCAATGACCTTACGCAATATCTTTTTGCCATAGAGCGAACACACCCAACACTCAAAACAGACACCCTCTCTCCTGTTATATTTTCAGCCATTTCGTCTATTGTTCAAAAGGCTACAAAACCTGTAAGTATTTGCGGAGAGTTGGCATCTAACAAAAAAGCCATTGCTAAGTTACTACACTGTGGCATAGAGCTACTTAGTGTTTCACCAAGTAGTATCGCACAAACTAAAGAGGAGATACGAAATGTTTAACCTATTTCAACGTATCGGTAAAGCGTTAATGACCCCTATTGCAGTTCTACCTGTAGCTGCCCTTCTGCTTCGTTTAGGATTTGGAGATATTTTTGATGGACAAATAGCACTTATTATGAAGAGTGCAGGAGATGCCATTTTCTCTAATCTAGATTTACTTTTTGGTATAGGTATCGCCTATGGACTAGCCAAAAACAACGATGGAGCAGCAGCCCTTTCAGGTGCTATAGGTGTACTCATAGCCAAAGCCGTTTACCTTAGCATAGACAAAGATGTCAATATGGGTGTCTTTGTAGGTATTATCATTGGGGTCGTTGCAGGAGCACTCTACAACCGTTTTTACAACATTAAACTACCAGAGTTTTTGGGGTTTTTTGGAGGCAAACGTTTTGTACCCATCATAACCGCTATCTCAGCCATAGGTGTAGGTGTACTTGCGGGGTACTTTTGGCACTTTGCACAAAGTGGCATAGATGCCTTTTCCAATACCATTATAGGGTTAAATGAAATAGGAACTTTCATCTATGGTACACTTAACCGTCTTCTCATTCCACTAGGGTTACACCATATACTCAACTCTGTTTTTTGGTTTCAGTTGGGTGAATACACTCATTTAAAAGAGGGGGTTGAGGTGGTAGCCAACGGTGACTTGCATCGTTTTTTTGCTGGAGACAAAACCGCAGGAGTTTACATGTCTGGTTTTTATGTGGTTATGATGTTTGGACTACCTGCCATGGCATACGCTATTTACCTCAACACTCCTAAAGATTACCGTAAAAAAGCAGGAGCTATTTTGCTAGGTGTGGCATTTACCTCATTTCTTACAGGAATTACAGAGCCTTTAGAGTTTCTCTTTCTTTTTGTTGCTCCACCTCTGTTTGTGCTTCATGCTCTACTTACAGGTTTGGCTCTAGCTCTAGCTCAAATGCTTAACATTCATGCAGGTTTTGGTTTTTCAGCAGGGTTTATAGACTATGTTATTAACTTTAAATTAGCCACAAATCCACTACTCATCCTCCCTTTGGGTGCACTTTTTGCTATTGTCTATTTTGTCACAAGTTACTATATGATTAAACTTCTAAAACTCAAGATTTTTGAAGAGAGCCATAAAGAGAGTGAGAGAAAAACTGAAGATGAAACTCAAGCTTTCATCTTAGCCCTTGGTGGTACAAAAAACATTACAAACACAGATGCATGCATCACAAGACTACGCATGAGTGTTATTGACTCTAATATCTTAAAAGACGAAGCATTCCTAGCCCTAGGAGCTAAAGGAGTCATACGCCCAAGCAAAAACTCTATACAGATTATTTTAGGTACAAAGGCTGAAGGTATTGCAGAGAAAATAAGAGAGGCGCTATAGTTGAATTAGAAAATTTATACCAAATACAAGTAAAATCATATACTTGGATTTGGTATTACCTACTCATCTCCCACATTTTTATTAAATTTTTTAGAAGTTGAGACGAACTTTTTTTTCTCTTGTTTATCTTTTTTATTTTTGGGTTGTTTTAGTACAATTACAAATATGACGACTATAATGGCGTATATTACATAATAATAAATATTGTCACTCTGTGGCATTAGCTTACCTCCATAATTAGGTCACCATCTTTGACGATGGTTAATTTTTTTTCTAGCTTCTTTACATCACTATTATCGGTGATAATAATAGGAGTGATGATATCTTTAGCATGCTCTTTTAGTGCTTGTAAATCTACACCGATAATAGCATCTCCTGCTTTTACCTCTGCACCCTCTTTTACAAGGCGTTTAAATCCTGCTCCATTTAGATCTACTGTATCTAAACCAATGTGTACCATCACTTCTAAATCTTTTTTACTCTTTATACTATAGGCATGGTTAGTAGAAAATATTTTACTCACTGTTCCATCTATAGGAGCAGTAAACACATCTCCCACAGGGATGATGGCTACACCATCTCCTACAAGTTTTTTAGAAAAAACTTCATCTTCTACACTTTCAATGGCTACTATTTCACCATCTACTGGTGCCTTTATCTCTCTTACTTTTCGTTTTAAAAATCCAAACACGTTATGCCTTTATGTTAGAGTCACTATATTTTATCTCTCCAGAAACTATCGTTGATATGATACTAAAATCTTCATCAAAGATGACTATATCCGCGTCATATCCTGCTTTAAGCTCTCCTTTTTTAACCCCAAGTTTTTGAGCAGGTACTTTTGTTACTGCATTGACTGCTTCTACACGTGTCATAGAAGTGTGGGTTATCATGTTTTTAAGTGCAACATTTAGTGTGAGGACTGACCCAGCCAATGTACCATCTTCAAGGGTTGCACTACTCCCCTCTACCTTAACCTTACGTCCACCTAAGTCATACGTACCACACTTCATACACCCTGCTCTCATAGCATCGGTAATAAGTATGAGTTTCTCTTTTTTTACCCTATATGCTAAATCTAGTGCTGAGGGGTGAGTATGTACTAAATCTGCAATTACATCACAGCTAACAGTGGAGTCAAACACTGCTCCTACTATGCCTGGTTCTCTATGGTGGTAAGCATTCATAGCATTAAAGAGGTGTGTTGCATGAGAGATACCCCACGTGAAACTCTCTCTGCTCTGTTCATAGCTTGCATCACTATGCCCAATACTTAAAATAATATGAGGGTAGTTCTTCGTGTAATACGCTATAAACTCTTTTGCACCTTCTACTTCTGGAGCAAGAGTAATCATCTTTATTTCATTTTGATACTTCTCTATCCATCTTAGATTGGGTTCTTGAATATAGGCTTTATCTTGAGCACCATGCTTCTTAGTGTTAATAAAAGGCCCTTCAAGATGCACACCCAATATAGTAGCACCTGTAACTTTTTTGGCATATTTTTGTACTATTTTTAATGCATTTTCTATATCCTCTTGGGACATGGTCATTGTTGTAGGAAGAAAAGAGGTTGTACCAGTTTGAAGTAGTGTAGTAGAGATACACTCTAAAGCTTCAGAGGTAGCATCCATTACATCTGCACCTCCTGAACCATGTATATGCAAATCTATAAATCCTGCACTCACATAAGCACCTTTAGCATCTATCTTCTCTACATCTAATGGTAACTCACTCTCTTTACAAAGGCTTATAATCTTCTCATTAAAAAGTAACGCTTGCTTTTCTATAAGCTGATACTCATCAATAATTTTAGCATTTACAATGGCTCTCATTTAAAATTTATACATCCCGTAGTTGCTCTTTAAGCAGGCGTTTGAGCACTTTACCTGTAGCATTTTTAGGTAGTTCATCAATAATATGTATCTGTTTTGGTACTTTATAATTGGCTAAATGTTCTCTCATATATTTTTTTAAACCTACCTCATCAAGTACAGCAACACCTTCTTCAAGTTCCACATATGCTACAGGGGCTTCTCCACTTTTTTCATCAACTATGCCTATAACTGCAGAAGCTCTTACACCCTCAAAAACATCCATAACCTCTTCAGTTTCACGTGGATAAATATTGATCCCTTTTGAGATAATCAAATCTTTTTTTCTATCAACAATAAACAAGAATCCATCATCATCCATGTAACCCATATCACCTGTGAGTAACCAACCATTTATAATAGTCTCATCTGTTGCTTCGGGACGATTAAGGTAACCTTGCATTACATTGTCACCTTTGACAATAATATCTCCTATACTTCCATTTGAGACTTCATTCATATCTTCATCTACAATTTTCATCTCATAGCTATGAAGTGCTGTACCTACTGAACCAGCTTTTTGCTTTTCAAAAGTATTCATACACACTGCAGGACTTGCTTCGCTTAAACCATACCCCTCAAGAAGAGTAGCTCCTTTAAACTTTGTAGCCATCGCATCTAATGTTTTAGGTTGCAGAGCAGCAGCACCAGAGATAAATGCTCTAATGCTGTTAAACCACATAAAGTACCAAGGAAGTTTTGCTCTTGCCAAAGCATTATATACATCAGGAATACCAAAAAAGAGTGTCACCCTCTTAGTAAGTGTCTGTTTAAAAATGTTAGAAAAAGGCTGTATAGATTTAATAATGACTATGCTAGACCCTACATACATAGGTAACATAACACCTATAGAAAAAGTAAAAGAGTGAAACATTGGTAAAAAAACGATTGCTCTGTCTGATGGTTTTACATTTATGGTTCTTTGCCCTGCATCAGCATTGGAAAGTATATTTTTATTACTTAGCATTGCCCCTTTGGGTTTACCTGTTGTTCCAGAAGTATAAATAAGCACTGCTATCTCATCAAGTAAGTTTGTTTGAGGTTCTACACTTTTTTCATACGCTAAGGCATCATTATAATGTAAATGCTGTATCCCCTCAACTAACTCTTCTCCTTTCCATAAGATATACTCACAAAGAGAAGTTGCTTTAGAACTGTTCACTACTTTGTCATAAATAGAGGAAGCGACTAGTATCTTACTTCCACTATCTTCTAAAATATAACTAAGCTCTTCCTCTTTTAAAAAAGTATTAATAGGCACAACTATAGCCCCAAGCTTAGAAACTGCAAAAATAGTATAAATAAACTCTGGTGAATTTCTTAAAAAAAGTGCAACTTTATCACCTTTTTTTATCCCTTTTTCTGCTAAAAAACCTGCAACACTATCTGCTGATTTAAGTATTTGACCATACGTAATTTTTTGATTATCTACGAGTAGTGCAACTTTTGACTTTCTCTTTTTTCCTTGAGCTGTAATAAGTTCATAAAAATTATGGTATTTGTAGTCCATGCTTAAAACCTATAAGAGATACCAACAGTAACTAGCAATGCTCCGCCATCTGTAAACTCTCCTACAATACCATTTTCATTTTCACCTACCTCTAAAGTACGGCTCTCTTTTTTATCATACAACACGGCTGCACCCCAACTAAGTTGATCTGTTTGCTTATATTTAAATCCTCCAGAGAAGATATGTGCATCACTGTCTGGCAACTCATAACTAAGTGTCTTTACTGGAACCGGTGTTTCATCATAAGCATAACCACCCATAAGTGTCAACTTCTCATTCATCTCATACGTTAGCCCTAGTCTAAATGTATTGGTATCGACCCAATCTTTTGGTTTAGCATTATCAAATGCACTAACTAGTCCAGGTTGTATATCCTCATCATACTCAAAGTCTAATGTCTCATACGCAGACCAGAAAGTACGCTCATATACAAACTCTACAGTAAGTGTCTCATCCCATGTTTTACTAATACCAATATTTAAAGCCGCAGGAATAGGTACAGAGACACTTGCATCATACTGCTGTCCTATATTTCCAAGGTAGAGATTTGCTTCACCCTCTTCATCTAAATCAATTTTAGAACGATACGTAATACCAACAGCTATATCTGAAGTAGGTTTCCACGCTAAAGCAAGATTATATCCAAATGCTAAAGTATCTCCTTCCATTTCACGTTTATATGGTACACCTAAATCACCTCCATCACTATAGACTTTTCCCATACTATAGACTAAACGAACTCCTCCACCTACACTAAAGTTATCGTTTACTTTATAAGAAGCCACAGGGTTAATTTCAACATTTTGAAGTGTAAACTCTTCTGCAAATGTTTTTTGAGTAGGTGTCTTCCAACGTTTGGTAAGTCCTGCGGGTGCTGCCATACTCAAACCAAAACGCCACCTGTCCATTGCTGGTGCTACATAGTGCAAGTAAGGAATAGGAAGATTTTCAGTTTCAGATTTTCCTGAAGCAGGTACTGGTCCTACACCTGGAAGATACTGTACACCATCAAATGTATTTGAAGGCAAATGTGCCAAGGTAATGCCATTTTCAAGATAATTCAATGAGGTGTCAAGAAAACTCATATTGGCAGGGTTAAAGTATGCGGTATCAGCATCTGTAGTATGTGCCACATACGCTGCACCCAATGCCATAGAGTTGAGTGATTGCTCAGGAATTTTATATCCACCAGCTACGAGTAAACCGTTTGTGATTACACTAAGTGTTATTATTTTATTTATTTTCATCTTCTAATACCCCACTGTTAATTGTCTTACTTCAGCAAAAATATTTGCTGCTATGCCATATGCCATCAATCCACACTCTACATGCCCTACAGGTTCAGCCAGACCCAATACTGCTTCAACTGGCACAATACTGACATCTGCCGCACCATAAGCATTCATGGTTGCTTCTGCTACTTGTGCGATACCAAAAGGTATTACATCATCCCCCTGACAATGCACAAGTTTTACTGTAGTTTGAGGTGCCCATGTATGTACACTGTTTTCCACAACAGCTTCTCTAAACCAATGATTTGGATTGGTAAAAAAGTTATGGTTCCTCCTATATTAATTGTTGACTAATGCATAGAGTGCATTAATCTCCTCAGACCAGATAGACTCATCAATGGTTTCCAAAACAAGGGGTATATCATCCATTCGTGAATCATTCATAATAAATTCAAATGCATCCCATCCTATCTCACCCAAACCTAGTGACTGGTGCCTATCTACTTTTGAACCCAAAGGGGGTTTAGAGTCATTAAGATGCATGCCCATAAGATACTCAGAACCTACGATACGGTCAAAAGCACCCATGGTTTCATCATATGCTTCTCTTGTACGTAAATCATATCCAGAAGTAAAAGTATGACAAGTATCTAAACAGACACCTACCCTACTTTTGTCTTCAATTTTTTCAATAATATGCCCAAGATGTTCAAACCTATAACCAAGGTTAGACCCTTGCCCTGCTGTATTTTCTATCACAAGTTTTACATTTGAGTCTTTTGTAGCATCTATGGCCCTATTCATAGACTCAGCAATCACATCTAAACAAGCAATTTCTGCTTGCATCAATTTATCAAGATACTCAGGGTCTCTCTTAGGGATCTTTACCAAGTGTGACCCAGGGTGAAAGTTCAATCTATCTAATCCTAAAATTTGACAACGTTCAATTTCATCTATAAATGCATCTCTTGATTTCTCTAACTTCTCCACCTCAGGATGTCCAAGATTGATAAGGTAAGAGTCGTGAGGTAAAACATGCTTAGGTAAGATACCTGAAAGCTCAAGATTTTTATGAAAAGCATCAATCGTTTTTATCTCTAATGGCTTAGCTACCCACTGTCTTTGATTTTTAGTAAAAAGTGCAAATGCTTTAGCTCCTATTGCCATAGCATTAAGAGGAGCATTATCTACACCACCACTTGCACTTACATGTGCTCCAACAAATTTCATATTAACCTCACTGTTTTTTAACTTTTATAACGATGTTATTGATTGTATCATGAAAAGTGATATCATTATTTAAAACCTTATACTCTATATGGTGTTTATTTTTATTTATAATTGTTTGGGTAAAGCCGTTACGACTTCTTTGTATGTTTTTACTTTTAAAAATCACTTTTCCTCTAAAAATATTTTCCAAAATTTCAGAAGGGTACCCCTCATGCAAAACTTTTTTATTAAAACTTTTTTTACTCATACAAGCAAAGGAACTCATGCATATACTCCCTTTTGCAATAACCAAAGAGCGTAATGCTTGCCCACTTCCATAGAGTTCAACCTTTATTTCATTACTATTTT
>JAYEHY010000115.1:0-9811 GCA_034659695.1 Campylobacterota bacterium
GAAATAAGACTTTTAATTTAGATTTATAACATTAGGCATATTTTTGCTATAATTACTTATATCGTATAAAAGGATTTAATTATGCAATCATTAACTGTAAATATTCAAGATAATTTTGTACAAGATTTTTTAACTATTATTGAACACTATAAAGATAAAGTTCAATTACAAAAAGATGAAAATTTAGTAAATGACCCTTATTTTTATGAGAGACAAAAGCAACTACAGCAAGATATAGATGAAATTGATAGTGGTAAAGTCAAAATGATGAATAATGAAGATTTTTGGAATGATATAGATACTTTCACGCAATCATTACAAAAATGATAATCATCCACAAGCCTAATTTTTCAAGGCAATTAAAACAAATTATTGAACTCATTGCACTAGATAAACCTAGTGCAAGTATGAAGTTTAAAAATGAATTGAAAGAATCTATAAACCTACTTCCTGACCATCCATTAAAATATAGAAAATCTATTTATTTTGACAATGAAAATATACGAGATATGATATACAAAAAGTACACTATTATCTATAGGCTAAAACCAAGAAAAAATGAAATAGAAATTTTAAGAATATTTAACAGAAATAAACCGACATCGTAATCCATATACAACAAAACATAGGAACGCAATAAATTACCTAACGGAAATTTACAGTTCAAGTCAACCGTTAGAATCCTTAATAACCTTACCTATCTTAACTAAAGTTGTCTTTAATATTGCGGGGAATAAATATAGATTAATAGTGACTATAAATTATTATGCAAAAATTGTTTTCATCAAGTTTATTGGAACAGATAAACAATATGATAAAGTCAATATGGAGGATTTATAAAATCAACTCTATTTAAATGCTAACAAAAATATGAATTTAAAGACCCCTCTACTTAAAAACAACCTTCATTCCTCCTGTACTTACACTATAGCCTCTGCTTGGAGGGGGTTTAGGTATGGTTAGGGAGATGGTATTTTTATCTATATGTTTTATATTTAATCTTCCCCAGTATTTGATGTGACCTAAAATATCTTGGTTAGATTTAGGCTCAAAGTAGAGTATGATTTTATCTCCTTTTTTTACTTTTATAGTGGTCTGTTTTTTAGTGATAGTGTAAAGTTTTCCTTTAGGTTTCTTAGTTGTAAAGTACCAAGATTTTTTTACCTTCTTCCCCTCTGCTATCGCTTCAAATACTGCGTGGTATTTCGTACCATATTTTAACCTTTTTAAAGGCATAAATGCAAACTCCAATGCTCCAAAACGGTTGTTTTTATCACTGTTTTGTGTAACTATTTTTCGTTTTGTTATCTCTTTTCCTTTATCATCATAAAGGCGAAACTTTTTTAGCGTTACACTCGTATATGATGAAGGGTTAAACTGTACAGAGATAGGAAAACCACTCACTTTAGAACCAGGCAAAGGGTGTGGGCTTTCTGTGTAAAACACAGGTGAAATATCGGTTGCATTTTTATAGGGATAAAGTATGATACTACTATTTTTTGCTCTAATGTTACTTTGTATCTGCTGTATCATATACTCTGGTACTTCTATACTTGCATCTTTACAAAGATTTTGCATATAAAAAAATCCATTTTGCTTAGGGTAATACCCTTTGCATAATTTAGCTATTTCACTTGAACCTATGTTATAGATAAATGCTGAATGGATTCTTTTAGATTTTTTAGTAGAGGCACTTCCTAGTCCTATCTCATCTTTATCAAAATTAAGAAAAACAAAACGATGATATATAGCAGCAAAAAGCGTATCAATAGAGTGTTGAAAGCTTTGGCTATTGACTGTAACATTCTCCATTACCATTTTAGAGAGATACCCTGCTTTTACAACTCTGTCAGAAGGTGTTTTACCTGTGTATCCTTTCCAACCCCTCTTCTCAAAATGCCCATTCTTTTGCTGCCTCACAAGGTATGAGGCATGAGATTTTGCTGCTTCTCCTAACTGTGTATTCACACGCAAAGGGGTCAATCCTGAATGATTACGAATTTCATTTAAGTACTTAAGTGCCTGAGTATCTTGTTTTGCTTCTATTTGTAAAGATAAAAATAGTAAAACAATAATTGTACGGAACATCATTACTTACCCTATAAACCTAAAGCTTTTTTCTTGTATTTTACTACACGCCCATTATCATCAGCCAAATAGAGGTTAGATTTATCATCAAAAGCTATACCCTCCCATGCACCCTTCTCTAACTTAATTTTCTTTATGATTTTTCTCTTTTCAAGATGGTATTGTATAAGTAAATTTTTTTTATCACTTACCATATATAAAAAACCATCATGGTGGGTTAAGCCTGCAGTATCTGGGATTTTATGTTTGATGACATCTACCACTCGTGAGGGGTAAGGTTTTAGTTTTACTACAGCAATAAAAGAGTCTTTTTTCTTTTTAGACTGCTTTGACAAATAGAAAAAATCACCTACCCTTGCAATGCCTTCTACTCCTGATTTTTTACTAAACAGAGGTAGTTTTTTTCCTTTATAGATGGTATCAATAATCACTTTTTTCTTTTTACCTGTTTTTTTATTGACCAGTAGTAACCCCTTATTCTCTATAGCAAAAATGAGTGTATCATCTTCTACTGCCACCCCTTCTAAGTCATACTTTCCTAACTTCTTTTTAAGTGTTACTCTTCCTTCAGGTGTAATCTCATAGTAAGTTCCCTCATCATTCACCACAATGAGCCTATGGTTTTGAGCATCATAGGCTATGCCAGAAGCTTCGGGTATGTTGGCTATAACTTCACCTTTTTGTGCTTTACTATAGGCTAAGGTGAATAGTATGAAGAGCATAAATAACATATATTTCATTGGTAACTCTCATATTCATTTGCAAGCTTTAAAAGTTCAGAATTTATGCTGTGTTCTTGAAAGGCTACCTCTTCAATACGCTTATGGTTAAACCCACCTTTGTTGTAACAGACTACCGAGCATCTCTTTTTTGCCAAGAGTCCATCTATAGCATGAGTAACAAAATCAAATGCCATAAGCCTGTCATACACGCTAGGGTTTCCTCCTCGTTGAGTATGACCTAAGACCATGACTCGGGACTCCATATTTAACTCCTTTTCAAACCATGCAGCAATCTCTTGGCTATTATTTAATGCTTCTGAAACTACCACAATAAAGTACTCCCTTCCCTCTTTTATCTGTTTTTCAAAAGAGCTTTTGTACGATGCTAAGTCATAAGTCACTTCAGGTATTAGACACATCTCTGCCCCTGAGGTGAGTGCAGAGACCAGTGCTAAGTAACCACACTCCCTGCCCATTGTCTCAACAACAAAGGTTCTACCAAAAGATGATGCAGTATCACGTATAGCATCTATAGAGTGTTTAATCATATTTAATGCAGTGTCTACCCCTAAGCAGTACTCCGTACCTACGATGTCGTTGTCTATAGTTGAAGGGATACCTGCAAAGCTTAAAGTGTTACACGCA
The DNA here is from genome assembly GCA_034659695.1 of Campylobacterota bacterium. Taxonomy (GTDB): domain Bacteria; phylum Campylobacterota; class Campylobacteria; order Campylobacterales; family Sulfurovaceae; genus Sulfurovum. Next base: position 3,456 of record JAYEHY010000115.1, read on the forward strand.
TTACTCAGTAGTTGCATCCCTCTAAATGAGCCATCTCCACCTAAAATTACTACATAAACGATATTATGTAAAGCTAAGTTTTCTAATGCTCTCTTACGAAAAGAAGCCTCTTTAAAACGCTCTGAACGTGAAGTGTGTATTATGGTACCTCCACGAGAGATAATTCCTGCTACATCACTGTAGTTTGCTTCATAAATCATATTATCTATTAAGCCCTCATATCCATTATGTATAAAATAGGGTTTGAGTCCCTTTAATATACTGTATTCAACAAAACGTTTCAATCCTGCATTCATACCAGAGACATCACCACCTGAGCAGAGTATGGCTATATTTTTCATTATTTACCTTTAAATCAATAGATAAATTATAACATTAAAACTATTCTATGTATAATGTTTCTAAAGGTATTTATATGAAAAAACCCACAAAGAAGAGACGCAAAACATTAAAACAAACCCTAAATACAAAGAGAGATTTTCTTTATTGCGACGAAGCAAGAGGAGTAAGGCTACAATTAGACTACCTTGAAGCAGAAGTAAAGATGAGAGAAGAGGGTATAGTTCACACTATTGCTGTTTTTGGAAGTGCAAGAGTTATAGAAAAAAGTGTTGCTGAAAAACATTTAAAGAAGATAGACAAAAAACTAAGCCTAACCCCTAACTCCAAAAAACTCTTAAAGAAAAAACAACAAATTAAAATGCTACTAAAGAAGAGTTATTTCTATGATGAAGCACGTGCCTTTGGTCAACTTGTAGGTAAAAGCGGAAAGAGTCCTGAAGATTGTCATGTCACACTTATGACAGGTGGTGGTCCAGGCATTATGGAAGCAGCAAATCGTGGAGCTTTTGATGTAGGTGCAAAGTCTATAGGACTCAATATTACCCTACCATTCGAGCAGTTACCTAACCCTTACATTAGTTCTGAGCTCTATTTTAATTTTGACTATTTTGCGATGCGTAAGTTACACTTTTTGCAACGAACTAAAGCATTAGTCGTCTTTCCTGGTGGTTTTGGTACTCTTGATGAACTTTTTGAGATTTTAACCCTAATACAGACAAAAAAAAGTCCATTGATACCTATCGTTTTAGTAGGCAAGTCCTACTGGAGAAATGTTATTAACTTAAACTTTTTAGCCCAAGAAGAGATGATACACTCCTCTGACCTCAAGCTACTAACCTATGCAGAGAATGCCCAGGAAGCATGGGATACAATACTAAAGTGGCACAACAGATACCAAAAACCACTCTTTTAACTGTTTTGGGGACTCTTACGCATCATCATCACTCCAAATGCTACAAGCGTACCTCCAAGTATTTGCCATGCAAATCCTAATTTAAATTCAACTACTGTACCTAAAACATAAGGTTGAAGTAATAGTACAGTTAGAAATCCACTTGCTAATGCCAAAGGCACAGTTGTAGCATTTCCACGTTTAGTAAATATAGCTGCTCCAAAGACTCCTAATAAACCCGTATAAGCAAATGCCATGACACCAAGAGCAAAGCTTAGTAGTGGTAGTTCTGTGTAACGTTGCCAGTAGTAAGAGAGCATTGCCATAGCAGAGAGTGAAACTGCAAAAAATAACACCGCATTACGCCCTGCTTTTACAAAGTGCATTTCATTGACATTGGCTCTTTTTTGTTTCCATGGTTTATAAAGGTCTTCGATAGCTACAGATGACATAGCCCCTAGTACAGAGTTAGAGCTTGAGAGTGCAGCAGCCACTGCACCTACAGTAACTAATCCACGCATACCCTCTGGCATTTCATGTAAAATGTAGTACATAAAAATGGTTATTTTCTCCCCTTCAAACTTCTGTACCACCTCTGTACTCATACCAGAGAGTTCAGGATGCTGATAAAAGAGGTAAAGTAGTAAACCTATGAGTAAAAAAAGTACTGCAACAGGAATAGTGATGTAGATACTCATCATTAGTGACTTTTGTGCTTCTTTAACATTTTTACATGCCAAGGCACGTTGAGTCATATCTTGGTCTAAACCGTAAGCAGCAATGTTAAGCAGTAACCACCCTCCAAGTAAAGCCCACACAGAAAACCCCCCTGACATAGACCAATCAATTAGCTTCAGTTTATTCTCTTCTTGTAGTGTATTTACAACCGTTGAAAAGTCTGTATCTAATGTTACATAGAGGTAAATAAGCACGGCAATACCTGCTCCTATGTAGGTTATCGCTTGAATAATATCTGAAAAAATTACCGATTTCACTCCACCAAAATAGGCATATGCTAAAGCTCCAAACATTAAAATAGCAATAGAAATAGCAACATGAGAAGGGGTAATGTCTAAAAAGAGTATCATTGAAATGGCTAAAGCACCAATGTAGAGCCTTGCACCTGAGGCAAACAGACGACCGATGAGAAACATCACCCCTGCTTGTCTCTTTGCACGCTCTCCGTAACGATGTTCAAGGAGTTCATACACCGTAACTGCGTTAATGGCATAAAAACGTGGTATAAGTATTTTAGCCACAAAAATCACAGCTAAAAATACAGAGAGGTAGAAGCCTATAAAAGTCAAGTCTTGACCATACGAGTACTCAGGACCTCCTAAAAATGTAGCTGCAGACTGAGATGTCGCCAACACAGAGATAGCTACAGCAAACATAGGAACCGTGTTACCTCCTACAAAGTAATCACGTGTACTCTTCACCTTTACACGAGAAAGAGATACCGATGTAAGTGTTAATACTAAAAAATATGCACCAAAAATACCCCAATCAAGTAGAGAAAAAGCTGAGTTCATTATGGTGCTTTAGGTGCACGTTTTAGACCTAGGCTTCTTGTCTTACTGTGAACCTTTTTCATAAATGCATCACCTGGATCAGATTTTACGGTTCTGTACCCCTTATCTTTTTCTAGCCATAAAGAGGTTTTTTCCATTTGTCGGTACTCATGATGCCCTATAAGGTACTCAATACTAGGGTAGGTAGATTTCAAATAATAGACTAAATCTATATTTGATTGAACCTGTGCAGGAGTAAGATCATCTTTTTTATTACCTTTACCTCCTACATTTTCTATACCTATACTTGAGTAGTTAAGCCCTATAACATGACGAGCCATCCAGTTTTCAGGCATTAGCCTATAGATAGTACCATCACGTGCCACTAAAAACTGGGCAGAGACATTAAGCAACGATGCTTTAGCAATATCTTTTCTATCTGTAAGAAGTTTCTCTGGTTGCAGACGTTTAAATGACTTGTCAAAACTCATCTCTGCTGTCCAGTGAAGTAAAATAATTTTAGGGGTTATCTCTATGTTACTCACCGTTTTTCCATAGTGAGTCTTAATATACTCTTTAGTCATAGCCACACGCTTAGAACCAAAGGCGATGGGTTTATCTATAATTTTAATAGGTTGAATGGGCTTAGTCGTACAAACCAAGGGCGTTGGTTCTTCCTTCGCACATGCGGTAAAAGCAAGAAGTGAGAGAGCTAAGAGTAAGGTTTTTGTCATAATGTATATCCTAAATTGTTATGGATTTATTTTATCTAATGTTGGCTATGATTTTCTTTGTCCATAATCAACACAATAACAATAGCCATAGGAGGAAGACTTAAGGCTAAAATATATGAAGGTATATGCAGTAGTCCGTGTCTGTTAAGGTAGAGAAAACCTAAAATTAATGTAGCATACGCTCCTAGTCTGTAAGCAGAGAGAGCAGCTTTGGTATCTTTTAATATTTGGTAGAGGGAGCGACTCTCTTTAGGTTTTTTACTCTCCTCTTTTTCTTCATCTACTATCTCTTTTTCTTTTACCTCTTCACTATAAAGATCATAAGGGTCTTCAAGTTTATCTATAACATCTTTAGAATCATCTATCGTTATGATATTATGCTCTACACGTGCATCTACCATACGACGATAACTTATCATAGACGCTACCATAACCAAGGTTGCTGAGATAAAACCAATTTGCGTATTATATAGTACTTTAATATCAAAGAATATTACAGAAATTAATATTACTACTGCATCAACAATCAATAATGTACTTATGATTTTGCGGTTAATATTTGTCATCCTCATCCTCAGCATCATACTTCTCTTGTTGTTCTCTTTTGTAGTTATACTTAGGGTCATTCGCTAACTCTTCTAAAGACTTTTGCTGTTTCTTATATGCTTTATGTACATTAGAAATAGCTGCCCCTACACCAATAAATACCCCTATCCATAGTGTCCATGTAGCACCTGTTAGACTCTTTAATCCAAGCCCTATAGCTACCCCCATGAGTATAGCTACAACAATAGATATACCTAAACTTAGTCCATCAGCTGCATCTACTATTTTTTTAACTTTTGGTTCTTCAGTTGCCATAGTTTAGCCTTTTATATCAGCCATAACTTCATACGCAGCGTTAATAGTCTCATCTATCATTGCATCTGTCATTTTAGTACAAATAAAACCCGTTTCATAAGAAGAACATGCAAGGTAAACCCCTTTGTCTAACATACCTTTATGAAACTTAGCAAATCTATCTGAGTTATTCTCTAAGGCATCATCAAAGTTTTTTACTACTTTTTCTGAGAAGAAGAAACCAAACATTGAACCTCTTGTATCTGTCACCAATGGAAGATTGGCTGCATCTGCTGCTTTAGCAAATCCATCCATAAGTTTTTTTGCTTTAGCAGAGAGTTCATCATAAACACTTGGGTCAGCTTTAAGTTTTTGAAGACTTGTAAGACCTGCTGCCATAGCAACAGGATTACCTGATAGTGTTCCTGCCTGATAGACAGGCCCTTCAGGTGAAAGATGAGCCATAATCTTAGACTTCGCACCAAAAGCACCTACAGGCATACCTGCACCTATAACTTTACCTAAAGTCACCATGTCAGGTTTTACAGAAGATATCCCTTGAGCTCCTTTAAGTGAAGCCCTAAATCCACTCATTACTTCATCAAAAATAAGTAAGGCACCATGCTCTGTACAGATGATTCTAAGTTGCTTTAAAAACTCTTCATCTGCCGGAACTAGCCCCATATTACCCGCAATCGGCTCGATGATTACACAAGCAATATCATCTGGACTCTCTGCAAAACACTTCTGCACACTCTCTATATCGTTGTATGTAGCAAGAAGTGTGTGCTTCGTTAAGTCAGCAGGTACACCTGGGCTTGATGGTGTACCAAATGTAGCTAAACCTGAACCTGCCTGAACAAGTAGAGAGTCAGAGTGACCATGGTAGCATCCTGTAAATTTTAAAATATTATCTCTACCTGTTGCACCACGAGCTAAACGGATAGCGGACATAACAGCTTCTGTACCTGAACTTACAAAACGTACTTTGTCAATGCTGTCAAAAAGAGAAACTATCTCTTGAGCTAGCTCTGTCTCTACTGTAGTAGGTGCACCAAAGCTAAGCCCTTTTTTTACTGACTTTATAACAGACTCTTCTATTTGAGCATCACAGTGACCAAAAATAAGTGGTCCCCAACTCTGTACATAATCTATGTATCTATTTCCATCTATATCAAAAAGATATGCTCCCTCTCCTCTCTCTATAAAAGGCGGTGTACCCTCTACACCAGAGAATGCACGTACAGGTGAGTCAACACCTCCAGGGATTACTTTATATGCTTCGTCAAATGCTGCAATACTTTTATCATATGCCATGTTGCTTGTCCTTGTTTTGGGTCTTATTTTTACCCATTGAGTATCATGCGTGGATTATACTCAAAAAAAGCTTACTTTATCGATTAGCACAAAATCCAAAACTTGTTTCACTTTGAGCGGTAACCACTGCATTCCAATCTACACCTGAAGCTTTTAATACTTCTCCTTCTATATCATATCTACTATTCCATATGGTATAAATTTCTCCCTCAAAATTAAGTTCTACTCTCCAAGTTTCATTAGAGTTTGTAGGGTTTTTAATGATAATATCTTCACAATACCCCGTTGTCCAATCTGCTTGAAGTAATCTTGTGACATTAAGAGTACTAGGGGTAACAAGAGCTTCTCCTTGCGTCATATTAACTATGGTTTCATTTACCTCTGCATCTAATTCTTCACTCTGTTCTAGTGTTTCAAAAGTTTTGTTTGAACAAAAACCAAACTCTACTTTCAAACCTGCTTCTATAGTGCTGTTCCACTGCACACCCGAAGCATTAAGATTTGCACTATCTTGACTATATATTGCATTCCATAACTCATAAACAGTTCCTTCTACTTCTATATTTATATCCCATATTATGCTATGGTTTGCACTATTTTGAATAACTACTGTTTCACAATAACCACTCTGCCAGTCAGCAGTTTTATAACGTGTAATATCAAGTTCTCCCTCATCTACTGTCACTGGAGGTTCTAATGCAGTGGGAGTATCTGTTGTAT
>JAYEHY010000116.1:0-9536 GCA_034659695.1 Campylobacterota bacterium
GAACAAGTGGTGAAGATGCTATGAGCTGATGCCCTTTAGCTTGAAAATAGTCTAAATATGCTTTTCTAATATCCATTGAAATCGTCCTAAATTAAGTTAGAGATATTTTAGCTAAATTGTGGTTATTTAAAGGTAAAGGGGTATATATAATGATATTAATATTTTAGTATATGTTACACCTCAGGAGAGGTGGAACACGTTAAAATGAATCAAATACTAGCAACTCGTTTCAAAAATTGATTCGACCGTTATATCATCTGCAACATCAAAAATATCATAATACTCCCCTACCTCCAGGTAATTATTATCCGTATCAATAATATAAGTACCACTAGCACTATCATGCATCTGTATTTCATCACCAATAATGTTAAAAGTTCCATCAAAATGTGTACTGTTACGATAATAATCATAATCACCCCTACAATACACTAACCTTACATCGTTACCATATGAACTTTCTCCTTCAATTACATAACCTAGATCCAAGTCTGAAATATCAACACGTGAATCATTACTACCTCCAGAGCCCTCTTCAACAAAATCATCTCCGCCTCCACCGCCACAACCACTCAAAAGTGCCATACTTAGTCCCAAAGCCATTAATCCCATTTTCTTTGTCATTTTGATCTCCTTATAATTTAAATACAAATCTATTGTACTTAAAAAAAGTCACAAAAAGTCACAAATCTAAATCCGCCCTTAAATAGTAACCCTGTTTACTATAAGAGTGGAGAGGGAGGTTTGGTAATTGTTTTCGTATATTATAGACTAGTGTGCGTAGTGTGGAATTTTCTATGGTTTCAGATCCCCATATACTTCTATTAATAACCTCAAATGAAACGGTATGATTCAAGTTTTTTACTAAAATTGCTAAAAGTTTTCCTTGTCTCATACTTAATTTAACTGCTTCTTCATTATCGTAAAGGGTAAAATTTTTAAGTGAAAAAGCATAACGTCTACTAATAGTAATATAATCATTTTTATCTTTTTTACTATTAAGCAGTTCATGGGTCAAAAACCTCTTATACGCTACTCTCAATGCAATAACAACCTCTTTTGAAGTAAAAGGTTTAGAGATAAATCCATAAGGAGACAACTCTAAGACCTCCTCTAATGTTTTTTCATCTGTATAGGCACTAATAAATATAATAGGCAAAGAATAGTGCTTTAGTATCTCTCTTGATAATAAAATACCATCTATACTCCCCTTGATATTAATATCCATTAAAACCATATCATAACTATCTTTTTTAAGTACCGCTAGTGCATCTTTCCCATTATCTACACACGCTATTTTTTCTACTTCATACTGCTCAAAAATACCTCTTAAATACCGTTGGGTAATTACTTCGTCTTCTACAATCAGAATCTTCTTAGCTAAGGTCATAAATTTCTCCTACAATGCACAGTAAATTTTAATTTCTGTACCATTACTTGTGTCTATCTCTATACCCTTGTCATCCAGTGTAGCACTAAGGTCTTTCATGAGAGTTACTCCTAATGTATTATAACTTTTCTGTGTATAAAACCCTTTGCCATAATCTTTTACTCTTAAAAGAGCTCTATCTTCTAAGTGTTGAAGTGAAACTTCAATCGTTCCTTTTTCACCATCTTCATAGGCATGCTCTATAGCATTCATAACAGCTTCATTAAAAACAAGACCAAGATTTAGTGCAGTTTTCATATTGAGCGTAACATGGTCTATTTCTGAAAGTATAGTATGAGAGGTAACCCCTTGAAGATTATGTAAAATCTCTCCTAAATAGGTATGTATATCTACAGTTTCATAAGTTTCACCTCTATAAAGGTGTTCATGTACCAAAGACATAGCTTGCAATCGCTCTACATGAGATTGAAACATTTTTTTATATTTTGAATTGTCTATCTTAAAAGACTGTGTATCAAGGAGGCTTATCATAATTTGCATATTATTTTTGGTTCTATGGTGTACCTCTTTAAGGAGTATCTCTTTGTCATTTAGTGCATTTACTAAATTGATTTCATACCTAAAACGCTCTTTTTCTAATACATACAAAAGGTAAGATATAGCCATGTACCCTAAGGTAATTTGCGTAAGTAAATCTACTGTATGAAGTGGAGGCATCCACTTAAAAATAGCATTTAATGTGGTCAAAATTAAAGAAAAAACCACAAGTAAAGTCCATAAAAATCCTCTTTTAATACCTAAAAAAAAGAAAATAAAAATAGGAAGTGTTGCTAACCAGAAAAAAGCAAATTCATGATTATTCCCTATAATAGTTAACGAAATAACAAACAAAAAAGATAAAACAGTTAATACAATATAGATACTGTTTTGTAATGAAATATATTGAGGAAAAAGTAGATAAGTAAGCAGAAACATACCTGCTGTCGTACTTTCTATAATAGACATAGCATAGTAGTTATGGATTATACTACCATAAACATCCATCAGCATAATAAGTATTGCCAACAGTAAGGTTAAGTTTATAAGTACTGCTTTGAGTCTATCTCGACTACCTACAGGGAAATAACTTCCCCGTAAGATGGTTTCACTTAGATTCACTTTGGGTTCTTAGTAAAATTATTTAGAACTTTTTAAAAGTAAAAGAGACACTCATCGTCTTCATCATAGTCAAAACTTCCATCATTATAGGTTGAACCTGCTCCAAAAGAAGCACAGTCATACGGGATATGCCCCTTACCATCATCAGTATAATCGACAATGTAAACAATATCATCTACATATGGGTCATTCTCATAATTTCCATAAAGTCCTGAAAAATCAAACTCACAATCTTCTCCGGGATAAAATGAGAATTCTCCATTGCGTGCAGTTTGGCTCCAATGAGCCATAGAATCACAAATATAGGGAATACCTCCATAAGAATAACCATCACCATCTACCAAAAACAATGTAGTTAAATCATTATCATTGCCATTGTTATTACTACCTCCACACCCACTTAATGCAAATACTGCTACTAAAGCAAATACCAAACCTGTAAATTTTTTCATTTTCCATTCTCCTATTATTTTATAATACACAAGTATATCAAACAAATTGTATAAAATCGTGTAGTGAACTAGTAATTAGTTCCACTTTCTTATTTTATTATGACACGATACACATTGATTTAACACTTTTGTATAGTTTGTCGTAGCTCCATGTTTACGTCCTTCACTCATCTCTACATTTTTTTTAAAAGAGTTGCAATCTTTTGACTGCCCTCTTTTTCTACTGTTTGCATTAACCCTCTGCTTCTTGTTTCTAAGTCTTCATTAAGCAGTTTTAAAACCTCTTTGTAATCTAACTCATCTTCACGGATAAGCCATGCTAACTCTTTTTCTACTAAAAACTGTGCATTATAGTACTGGTGGTCACTTGCAGCGTAAGGGTAAGGAATGTAAAGTGTAGGGAGTGCCGTAGCAGAGAGTTCCCAAAGGGTTGAAGCTCCTGCTCTTGCAATGGCAAAATCTGCCTCTTTCATATACTCTGAAAGTTTGGTAGTAAAACCAAATACCTCTGCATTAACACCTAAGCTAGCATAAGCTTTTTTTACCTCATCTATGTTCTTTTCACCTGCTTGATGAATGATTTTGATTTCCTTTTTTTGAAGCGCTATTGCCATTTCAAGGGCTAAAGTATTGATAGCCTTTGCTCCTTGTGATCCTCCTAAAAACATAACAGTTTTTACTTCATGACGAATACGTGCATTTTCAAAAAAGAGATTTTTAATAGGATATGCCTTTATAGGACTCTGCTCCAAATAAGAGGAGATAAACTCTGTGGCATAAGGTTTTAGCAGCTTGTTAAGGGAACCCAATGCTGCGTTTTGTTCATGTATAACTAACGGTATACGAAGTGCTTTTGCAGCAAATGCCGTTGCAGCTGAAGAGAAACCTCCTACTGAAAAAACTACTTTTACTTGATGTTTCTTTAAAAGTATTATTGCTTTGAATGTAGCTTTAAAGAGCATGAAAAGTGATTTTACTTTACCTAAAACTCCTTGGTTGACTACTCCACGGGTTTCAAAAAAGTACTTTTCACTAAAATCTTCATCTGCTTCAAACCACTGTTTATCTTGTCCTTGTGTAGAACCGATGTAAATAAGTTCTTCATCTTTGAGATACTCCTTCACTGCTTTAATAATAGCGAGATGTCCGCCTGTTCCTCCACCTGTCATAACAACACTCATAGTTTTTTTCCTTTATTGTCTCTTGGTACTTTTTTTGAAATCATCAATAACAACCCTATACTAACACAAGAGGCTAAAATGTGTGATCCTCCATAACTTAAAAATGGTACAGCTATACCTTTAATAGGTGTAATACCTGCAATACCGTAGGCATTTAAAATAAAAGCAAAAGCAATTAATAATCCAATACCTATACTAAAAAGATAATAAAGAGGTGTTTTTACTTTTGCTGCAATTTGAAAAATACGATACACAATAAACATCAAAGTAAATGAAACAAGCACTAAACCTAAATACCCTAACTCTTCGGAAATACCTGCAAGAATAAAATCTGTATGTATCTCAGAGAGATAGCCTAACTTAAACTGTCCATTTCCCAAACCTTCACCTAGAAAGCCTCCATTATGTATGGCATTAAGAGAGTTAGATATTTGGTACGGCTCTTTCAGCGCTTCTATACGTAGACTTTGTAAAGAGTCAAAAGGTAGCATGGAAAGAATGTTATCTTGAACTGTTCCCCACCAACTTTTAATTCTTGCCAAACGGTGCGGAGCAATAAAAATAAGCCCTACAAATGCGGCAAATGCGGCAACTATGAGTGTAAAGAAAAATCTTAAGGAACTTCCTGCAAACAAAAATAGTACCACCAATGTACCACCTAACACTACCACTTGACCCAAATCTTTTTGTACAATAGCAATAAGAAAAACAATTAAGAAAAAGACTACTAAGTAAGGAGAAAATGTTCGTATCTCCTCCATAAATGTCATTTTTGTTTTATTGTGTAACTTTCGTGAAAGACTCCATGAGAGAAAAAAGACAAAACCTATTTTAAAAAACTCTACAGGTGAAACAGAAGCGGGACCTAGTTGTATCCACCTTTTTGCTCCGCCTACTGCTTTGACTAACGAGGGAGGTAAAAACTGCATTACTATCATTGATATAAAAAAAAGTATAAAAAGCACAAAACCTATTTTGATAAACCACTTATCTGGATCTAATTTACTCAAGAGTATCATTAGTACAAACCCTAAACCTATTGCTGCACTTTGTCTAATAAAAAAATGAAAATCCGTAAAATCGAAATAGCGAACAGTATAAGTAGAGAGTGAATAACTCATAATTAATGAAAGTGTTAAAAGTATCATTACTGCAAATAAAAGTGTTTTATCTATCATGTTATATTTTCTGCCTTTCATATTTTAATTTCATATTAAAAAGTATTTTATCCAATTTATAGATAAATTTGTATAAAATTATATAAATTAAAAGAGGAATATTAAATTTAAAGATGAATAATAAAACCAAAAATCGAAGAGGTAAAAAAGTTAATCTACTTTTTATTTTCTTACTTATTGCTGTACTATTGTTTTTATTTTCTATATTTAAAACCATTACATCAGATAGGCGTATTCCTAGTTACAGCTCTACTATACATGACAGATCATTCCGTGGTAGCATCATATCAGCAGATAAATACACCCTTAGCAGTTCAGAAAAGAGTTATAAAGCCATTATCAGAGGATCAAGCATTCACCCTGATAAAAAAGAGGTTTTTATCAAGCTTTTTAGTATTTACAGTGGCATTGATGAAAAAGAGATTAGTAAAAAATTTACACTTAAGGGTAAAGCCGTACTGGGAAACATTACACTTTCTGACAATATTAGCTCCAAATCTGCTATGCAACTTAAATCTCTTGCTTACAAATTTAGAAAATTAGGTATTTTTCAGTGGGTAAAAAATCGTAAAGGCATTGATGTACTTTTTGGTTTAGATATTATTGAAAATGGTGAGAGTAGAAGGTTCCCACTCAAAGATATCTTAAGTCCTATTGTTGGGTATGTTGGAGACCAATGTGATGGTAAATACTCAAGACCTGAAGGGATGAAAGGTCTTGAGCGTCACTATGAAAAACATATTACCTCTAAAAAGAATGGTTATTTTAAAGGGAAAAGAGATGTAGCTGCTAATGTCATACATGATAAAAACAGTATTAAAATTCAACGTATCGATGGTATGGATTTACATTTAAATATCCCTTTAGATTTTCAACGTAGAGTTGAACTTATGATTGACCAGATGAAACAGAGTATTGATGCCCAGGAGATTATTGTAGGGGTCATGGAGAGTCATACAGGAAAAGTACTGAGCCTAGCCAGTTCAGAGCGTTATAACCCTGCTAAGATATCTCAAAAAGATATTCCTGCACTCAATCCAAAGTTTTCAGAGTACCCACATGAAGCAGGCTCTGTCATAAAACCCCTCACACTAGCCATTGCCTTAGACCACGATGTTGTCACCCCTCAAACTTGGTTCAATACCCACAATGGAAGATTTAGAATAGGGAAAAAACATACCATAACAGATGACCATAAATTTGCATCACTTACTGCTTCAGATATTATCGTACACTCATCTAACATTGGGAGTTCTCAAATCTCATGGAGACTTACGGGTAAAAAGTTTAGAGAGGGGCTACTTAAGTTTGGCATTGCTAAACCTACAGGGATAGACCTCTCTCGTGACCTTCCAGGAAGTCTCAAGCCTATTCATAAGCTTAAACACAAGATGCACCGTGCTAACAGTTCATATGGTTATGGAATGATGGTAACTTTTGCACAAATTTTTAAAGCCTACAGTGCATTTAACAATGATGGTGTAATAGTAACACCAAGAATAGTAGATTACCTCCAAGATGCAAAGGGAAGACATTACACCCTTGAACCTAAAGTAGGAAATACCTTAGCTGTAAGTAAAAAAACAGCCAATCAAATACAGAAAATTCTTGTAGATGTAGTCAAGCACGGTACAGGAGTAAAAGCACAATATGCGGGTTTAGAGATTGGTGGTAAAACAGGAACTGCACACATCGCTAAAAATGGAAAATATGTGAATGAATATCATAGTAGTTTTTATGGTTTTGCCAATGACAACAAGGGAAACAGATATACCATTGGTGTTTTAGTCATTAAAGCAAAAAAACATAAAAAGTACTTTGCCTCACAGTCTGCTGTACCTACATTTAAACATATTGTACACACACTAGTTGATCTTAACTACTTAACACCAGACAGCAATATAACAGAGAAGCTACAACCTATTCTTCCTCAAGAAATAGACAGTCAACTTGATGATGTACCTCCTGAGGCTGTTTCTATAGAAGCACCTGCTAGTACTGCTCAAAAATCTGCGATTAAGGAACTCTTTAACATGAAGAAAAAACCTTATATAAAACCTAAACCTATTGTAGTACAGCCTACTCTTGAAGATGAAAATTATGATGACTTATTTTAAATAGCTATGATAAAATCAATCTCATCCAATTAAAAAATGTTATACTAAATAAGAAAAGGAGATATTATGAAGCAAATTTTTACAACCCTTATACTCTTCTCTTCTCTCTACGCAAATCAACCTGTTATGCTAGAGAGTGAGGAGGGGATAGATCCTTGTGCTTTGAGTAAAGTGCAAGGGCTTGATAAAAGAGGAGATGGGTTTTTAGCTGTACGAAGTGCTGCAGGTAGTAGCCATCCTATGATAGATAAACTCTATAATGACCAAAAGGTATGGTCATGTGATGTAGATGGTAAATGGATAGGTATAGTCTATGGAGGAGAGGAGTGTGTATACCCTACATCAAATTCTCGTAAACAACCCTATAAAGGTAAGTGCAAAACAGGCTGGGTATATAATAAATGGCTTTTAGTAATAGCGGGATAAGATAATTGACAATAGGAATTTATTTACCTATAATAAAGAGTTTTACACATAATAAGGAGATACAGTATGACGAAAAAAAACTTAATCACAATCTTACTAGCATGTATGCCATTTACCGTTGCCATAAGTGCCGAACGCTCTTATAGTGATATAAAAAATGTGGCTTTAAATTGGGCAAAAATGCATCAGACTAAAATAAATTACAGTATAGATAAATCTTCAGAAAGCACATCTATGCTCTATAGTCAGCTTAAAAATGAAACACAAAATAAAGCTTATCACATAGTAAAGCTTAAACCAAAAGGATGGGTAATCGTATCAGGGGATGATATTGTAAAACCTATTATTGGATACTCATTAAGTTCTGACATAAGTGTAAATGATACACTACCTACAAATTTAGTTCACTGGTTAAAAGGTGTCGAGAAAAAAATCAATGAGGCAAAAAACTCTGGCTTAGATAATAGTTACTATAAAAATAAGTGGAATAAACTCACTGTTGATTCAAAAATGCTTGCTGTAAGTTCTTCAGAGAAGCAGGAGCAAGAGCCATTAGAGGCAATCGTTCAAAAAGGACCCCTTCTATCAACTACATGGAATCAAGGGGAGTATTATAATGCACTATGTCCTGCAGATGCATCAGCTAGCACTAGCAATGGTCGTACTTATGTCGGTTGTGTAGCAACTGCTATGGCACAAATTATGAAATATCATGCATGGCCAACTACTGGTCAGGGTGACCATAGCTATATACATGATACATATGGTGAACTATCAGCAGATTTCACTACTACCTATAACTGGTCAAGTATGCCAAACAATGTAACAAGTGCAAACAATGAAGTGGCTAAAATATCCTATCATTCGGGTGTTTCGGTAAATATGGATTATGGACCTTATGGTTCAGGAGCTTATTCATCAGCTGCAGAAGGTGCATTAATTAACTACTTTAAATACAAAACAGCAGGATTAGTCTCAGCAACTGATAAAACAGCTACGCAGTGGCATAATTTACTTAAAGCAGACCTAGATAATGGTTTACCTGTCTATTATGATGGTAGTAGTAGTGGTAGCGGAGGACACGCTTTTATCTGTGATGGGTATAAATATGAAGATGATTTAAAAAACTATCACTTCAATTGGGGTTGGGGTGGATATGCAGATGGTTGGTTTGCTATTGGTGCACTAAACCCAGAAGGTAATGACTTCAATGATGACAACAATGCTATCTTCGGAATTACTCCAGATAAACGAGAATCAACTGTAGTTCTTGATATATCAGAATCAGTACAAGAGGGAGAATTCAAAGACTATAGCGTAAGTGCCAAAAATGAAGATCAAGTCAATGTATTACTTAGTAATCTTAGTGCAGATATAGATTTGTATGTAAGAATAGGATCAAACCCTACAGAGTCAGAGTATGATTGCAGACCTTGGCTTAGTGGTACACAAGATGAGAGTTGCTCTATCACATTAAATGGTGATGACAATGTACATATAGGGGTACATGGCTATGAGAGTGGTAGTTATAATCTCAAAGCAACAATTTTAAGAGATGCTACACACACCAGTATTACTCCTATTGTACTTTATTTATTACAATAAGAGATTTTTCTCGTTCAACAGTTTCTTTA
>JAYEHY010000117.1:0-2024 GCA_034659695.1 Campylobacterota bacterium
CTCGATGGGAACAGCACTTTAAGTTTAAAGCATTTTTTACTAACCTTAAACGAAAAATCAAAGTACGCTCTGGTCGCAATCTTGCGTTTAAGATTTGGATTTTTTAGAAGAAGACTTAAAAACTAACAGTAATCCAAAAGCATACCATCTTTAACCGCCTGCATACTCTCTTCACCCACAAGCTTTTTAACGATAGCCAAGCCAAAACATACAGCGGTTCCAGGACCTTGTGAGGTGAGAACATTACCATCTTCTACCACTTTAAGGTCATCTCTGTAACCAGCATGGTCTACTTCATCTTTTGCTCCTGGGTAGCAGGTATAGTTGCTACCTAAAACACCTGCTTTTTTAAGTGCGTAAGGAGCAGCACACATGGCACCTACTATTTTACTCTCTTTGAACTCTTGAAGCAGTGTTATTATACGGGCATGTTCAGCTAATGCATGTGTACCATCCCATCCACCTGGAAGTACCATCATATCAAAATCATCAGAAATAACATTTTTTATAGAGGTATCAGCTTTAATACCAATGCCATTGGCACCCATTACTACCCTACCATGGTTAAGCCTCTCATCTATATACGCTGTACGTACTTCTATGCCACCTCTACGCATTACATCTATGAGTGCTACTGCTTCTAACTCTTCAAACCCTTCTGCTAATGGAAGTAAAACACTTGCCATATTTTCTCCTATTTAAATTTATTTATACTATGTTACTATTTTTTATCTGATAAAGTAACTTTTGCATACATTCCTGGAAAAATATTTGCTTCACCTTTATCAAAATTAATACGCATCTTAATTTTATGTGTCATTGGATTTGCATCAGGAATAATTGCTTTTATTGTTCCAATAGTTTTATATTGAATAGATGGAATTTCTACTAAAAGCTTTTTTCCTTCATACACTCTACTAATAATACCTTCTGAAAGAGAAACATCTATCTCAAGGCTTTCTGTATCTACAAGCATTATAGTAAGCATTCCAGGCATAACCATGTCACCTACTTTAATATTTTTTTGTACAACTACACCTGCGGAAGGTGCTTTCATTTTAAGATAATTAAAAATTGTTGCCATCTGCTTTGCTTTTATAGAAGCTTGTTCCACCATCACCTGTGCAGAGTCCAACATTCCACTTACATTTTCTGCTTGAGCTTCCAAATCATCTATGTTCATTCCTGGAATACTTTTCTGATTTTTGTATCGCTCTTTTCGCCTATTGATATTCTGTAACCTCTTACGCCAAAATTCTACTACTATTTTTGACTGTTCTAGCATTAAATCAGCTTGAGATTTCATCATATCAAATTCAGCAGACTCCATCTCATAAAGGTCATCTTCACGTTCTACTTTGTCTCCTAGTTTCACAAATACTTTTTTTACATACCCCATATAACGGCTACCAATCATCTTCTGCCCATCAGAAACAACGGTACCTGTTAATGTTATATCACTTGCATCTACGACACTAATGAGTAAAAATGCTACAATTAATAATTTTTTATAGTTTAGCATTCTCTGTTTTCCTTAATATTGATTTTTTTAAGATTTTACTCTTTAAATTTTTGTTTATTGTATTACCACTTTCTTAAACGTACATGACATTTCATACACTGACTTGCAATTTTACTATAGGCTTGCAGTGCTTGGACTGCATCACCATCTGTAAAACGTTCTTCAATTGTTTCAGATTTTCTAATAATCTTTTTTTGTATTTTATTTGTCATTTTCAGATTATTATTGAGCCATTTTTCATAAATATCTTTATTATTTACCTCTGCATCTATAGGACGTATCTTTACTATAGTCTCTTTTAAGTCTTTAACTCCTGCTTTGACAATATCTGAATTGTTGTAAAAAAATCCAGATTGGATATCTTGCATTGCCTGTGCCATTTTTTGCATATCAAGTATTCTATCTCCTTGAGAGTACCCACTTGCCATAGACATTGTTGAAGCTATACTTATTGTTACGGTAAATTTAAGTAGTAATTTCGTCATATTATATTCCTTTATAT
>JAYEHY010000117.1:2124-32145 GCA_034659695.1 Campylobacterota bacterium
AGAGACTCTGTTAAAACGGTTTCAGATAATGCAAATGACTCTACTAAAACAGTTTCTAACGATACAAGAGATTCTGTTCAAGATGTTTCTGACAATGCGAATGATGCAACTAAAACTATCAGTTCAACTGAATATGCTGAGTACCAAAAACTCAAAGCTGCTAAAAAATAGTTTTACTATACCTTATAAATGCTACCAGTTTTCTGGTAGCTTACCTCTCTTTATACTTCACAAAAATAAATATATAATTTTTATCTTATATTATTTGTTTAATTAATATTATTTAAGTAACTATTCAAATATTTATTGCTAATATATAATTATAAATTAATCTTCTATCCAAGTTTAAATTTAAATTAAAAGGATTATCAATGAGAAAAATCGTTATATCATGTGTGGCAGCTACTACATTAATTACAGGTGCATCAGCAGAATTTAGCTTTGGAGATATGTTTAAAGATATGAAAGAAGCTGCAACAAGTATGAGTAAAGATGCTAAAGATAGTGTTGCATCTATGAAAGATGGTGCTGTAGAGACGAGTAAAAGTGCTGAGAGAACTATTACTAATGTTAGTGCAGATGCAAAAGATACTACAGTTACCGTGTCTGACAATATAAAAGTTATGGAAGTTAATACATCTCGTCATATGACAGAAAGTACAACTGAACTCTCTTCAGATGCTAAGGATTCACTATCTTCTACAACTAGTGATATGAAAACAAGTACAACAATCGTTGCAACAGATATGAAAGATTCAACTGTAGCTATCTCCAACGATACAAGTAATACAACAAAAACTATTTCTAATGATAGTAGAGATTCTATAACTACAATCTCTAACGATACAAATGATGCAACGAAAACGGTTTCTAATGACAGTAGAGACTCTGTAGCTACTATCTCTAATGACCTAAATTCTTCTTTACAAACTGTTTCTAACGATACAAGAGATTCTGTTAAAACTGTTTCTAATGATACAAATGATGCAACTAAAACGGTTTCTAATGACAGTAGAGACTCTGTAACTACTATTTCTAATGATTTAGATGACACTGTAAAGACTGTTTCTAATGATACAAGAGCAGCAACAAAAAGTGTTTCAGATAATGCAAATGATTCTACAAAAACCATCTCTAATGATACAAGAGATTCAGTAATTGATACATCTAACAATGCTAGTGATACGACTAAAGTGACACTGAACGATAAAAAGTAGTATCTGTATTCTCTACTTCATATTATGCAAAAGCTACCAGTCACTTTTGGTAGCTTTTCAATTTTAGTGATTATAAATCATAATTTTAATTAATCTTATATATAAACTATATGCTATCCTAATAATTAAGAAATATCTTTAAAGGATTATTATGAATAAGATAAAAAAAATCATCTTGAGTACACTTCTACTCTTTATCCCCTCCCTACTTTTAGCTACAACATCTGAAAACAGTTCAACAAGTAGCCCTAAAAAAAATAGTTTAGCCGTGTTCTACACCCTAGAGGGAAATATAGAAGATAAATTTAATACCATCGTGGAGAAACAGTTAAAGAGTGTAGGTTTTAATATTACAGATCCTCATAAGAGAGTTAATGATCAGTATAAAAAGAGATATGGTTCAACTGTTTTAGATGTATTAAGCTTTATGTCTGTAGTCAATGATGATAATGTTTTACCTCTTTTAAACCTTGACCCTCGTATTGCAGCATTTTCTCCATTTAATATGCTTATACATAAAAGACTTGATGAAAAAAATACTCATGTAGGTCATCTTATGCCTGAGGCTATGTTAGATATGATAGGTATTGAGGACCCTAAAATAAGAGCAGAGTTTACTGCTGCTTTTAAACCTTTAGATGAAATGTTAGAGAAGGAGCTTTCAGCTGGTGGAGTAAAAGTAACGAAGTCTTACATGCCATATAAAAAATTGGCTAAGAACAGAATGATTAATTACGAGTTTGAATTTGAAGCTCCTGAGGACATGGATGATTTTATTGACGAATTTCAAAATGACTTTGAACTGGCTTTTATAGATAAAAAATATCTTATCGCTGGGTATCATAACTTTTTAGATGGTAGTGATGATGCGGAGGAAATCCTTTCTGATTATGCAGCATTTTGGACATACTCCTTATGTCATTTAGAGTTCTCATATAATATGTTTGACAACAAAGGTGCACATCCTGAAGCTGGACTTTTTGCCCCTTGTTCTATGTATATGTACATTAAGAAAGGTACGAACAAGGTTGTTATTGGTATGCCTACTTTAGTCAACTGGTCAGATACTTTAGGTGTTACAGATCAGAAGAGAGTCGGTCTTGTACACAAACTTGACAAAGAGATTCCTCAAATACTATCAGCTATGGGTATGAAAGCTATGCCTAATGTTAATCCTCTTACTATTGTTGAAACTAAAAAGGTTACTAAAGTTGTTACTCCTGCTCCTGCAAAGAAAATAGTTAAACCTGATGCTCCAAAAGCAGCTATTACTAATGAAAAAAAGATACAAAAAATTAAAGCCAATGGTAAAATTATTAATATTGTTATACCTAAACCACCCAAAGTACCAACACCTGTTACAGTTAATACCATTAATGGAAGTGGCATTGATACAAGTAGATCTATAAAGTTTTCAAAGCGTGTACCGCCAAATTATGTGCCAAGTCACCTTCGTAAAAAAGAAGTAGTACCAGTAAATACCAATACTGATATAGGTAAAGTAACAAATGGAAAAATTGCTGCATATTTAAGAGGTAAATTTATGGATGTCAAAACTGCCAAAGCTACACTTAAAAAAGCAGGTTTTGATATTGTAGCTGTTACACCTGTTAATAAAAAAGGAGATCTTATTTCTATTGTATTTACAGATAGCAATATAGAAAAAATGGCATCTAAACCAAACAGAGGTTTTGCTGCATCCTTAAGGTTACTCGTCAATATAAAAGATAAGCATATAAGTATCACAAATCCTCTATATATGGCTAAAGCATTTATGCAAAAAACATTTGATGAAAAAATAGCAAAAACCACTTTAGTCAAAATAACCTCAACTTTTACAGGTTTACTAAACTCTAAGGACACACTAAAATTTCAACTTCTACCTAAATACCAGTTTATGAATGGTATGCCTCATTATGAAGATATGACTGTAGTTGCAAGAGGAAATAACCTTTTAGAGAAGATTAAAAATAATAAAAAAGTACTTTTCATACAGAAACTAGAAAATGGTTCTACACTTATCGGTGTAAAATTAGGAAAAAGAACACAAAAGTTCACTGCAAGAATAGGTACAAACAACGCAGGACTACTACCTTACCCCTTACTCATAGAAAATGGTGAAGCTAAAATACTAGAGCCTAAGTACTATATATCAATTATGTATCCTTTATTAAAAATGTCAGAATTTATGACTATTGCTACGGTTCCTGGTGCGATTATAAAAGATTGTGAAAAGGTGTTTAAATAAAGAAAGTTTTGTAGGGTGCGTTGGCAAACGCACCCTACATATTTATTTTGCTTTTTCTAGGTATTTTTTATCTACTGTATCTACCTTAATCATCTCACCTTCAACTATATGAAATGGTACTTGTACTACTGCTCCACTCTCTAATGTTGCTGGTTTTTTTCCACCTTGAGAGTCACCTTTAAAATTAGGTGGTGTTTCTACTATTTTAAGTACCACTGTTTGAGGAATTTCAACTGAAATTGCTTTTCCACTGTGAAACAAAATCTCTGCTTCCATACCATCTATCATAAAATCAAAAGTATCTTTACCTACTTGTTCATGCGTAAGACCTATTTGATCAAATGTAATGGTATCCATAAACTGAAGAAAATCTCCATCATCATACAAGTATTGCATTGTTTTTTGCTCAAGTTCAGGTACATCAAATTTATCACCTGCATGAATTGTTTTTTCTATCGTTTTACCTGTTGCAAGATTTTTAACCTTAACACGTACAAAAGCTGCACCTTTTCCAGGTTTAACATGCTGAAAGTCTGTTACCTTATAAGGATTCCCAGTTATTTCAAGTCTAGCACCCTTTTTAATATCACCCATACCAATTGTAGCCATAGTTATTCCTTAGTAATTAATTGAGTGATTATAGCAGATGGTTGGTTAAATATTGCAGGGAGAAGACACCCTTAGAGGGGTGTCTTAAAAAAGAAACTTACTGTTCCTATTTAGTAATAGAAATATTATCGTGATGTCCATCTGTTACGGGTTTAAAGTCCATTGCTTTGGAGTTATCCATAAGAACTGGGACAAAAAACAGTGAGACAAATACTGCTGCAACTGTACCAGAAATAAGAGCAACTCCTAGTCCACCAAATACAGGATCACCTGCAAGTAGTGCAGAACCTAATATAATAGCAACTGCAGTTAATGCTATAGGTTTTGCTCTAGTAGCCGCTGCAACTGCAATGGCTCTTCTTTTTTCCATACCATGAAACTCCATCAATGATTTAGCAAAATCTATAAGCAACAGTGAGTTTCTTGAACTAATTCCAATTAAAGCAATAAACCCAATGAGAGAAGTTGCTGTGAGGAAGAATGTTTCTGTCGTAAACCAGTTAGCGACCCAATGTCCTACAATAACTCCAATTAGTGAAAGGAATGAACCAAGTAAAACTATACCTGCGATAGCATAACTTCTATAGTAAATTACTAACAGTAAGAAGATGAGAATTAGTGCAGAGATGAATGCACCTCCTAGGTCTCTAAAGGTATCTAATGAAACTTTCATTTCACCATCCCAACGTAAAAGAAATTTTTCACCTGTCATTTTATCAGTTAGATGAAGGTCAAACATATAAGTCGTAATACCTGCTTCCTTCTCTACATTATACTTTTTGCTAAATGCTTCTAACATAACATTACGTGCTTCTAATAATGGGTAAAGCTGAGAAACCATATCTGTCTCAGCAATAACATTAATCATGCGTGAAAGGTTCTTATGCATAATCATAGGATGAGATTTTACTTTACGTAAAGTTACAACTTCACTAAGAGGTACCATCATCCCTTTCATATTCATAAGATTTAATGATGAAATTTTACTCTGTAAAGCATCCTCATCTTGTGAAGATAATGTTTTACTATTCTTCTCTAAAACCAAAAACATTCCTATCTGATCTGGAGAATTCTTTGAATTTTTATGTGCAATCACCATACCTTCAAAAGCAAGGTACAAAATATTATTTACCTGCTTTACACTCAATCCAGATCTTGCAATTTTCTCTTTATCTGGTACAAGCTCATATTTTGAAAATATTTCATCTGCCATAACATCTATATCTACAAGACCTTCTGTTTTAGATAAAATTTCTGCCACTTCAGTAGAGATTGTTCTTAATTTTTCTAAATTCTGACCATGTACTTCAACAACAATTGATGCGAGTGTGGGAGGACCTGATGGTTGTTCTACAAATTTAATATTTGTTCCTGGTAATTTAGGAATACAAGCATTTTTAATCACAGGTCTAAGACGTTTTACCATTAAGTAAGAAGCTTCATCTCTATAGTGTTTATCTGTCAGGTTTACTGATATTTCTGAAACATTTTCTGTACGTTTCATACTTGCACCCTTAACAAGACCTGCATAATCCAGAGGAATACCTTGTCCTAAGAAAAGTTCTAAATTCATTACCTCTTTCTCTTTTTTTAAAAACTCAATAACACAAGAACTTATCTCTTTTGTCTCTTGTATAGAACTACCTGTGGGTGTATCTACATAAACAGAAAAGGTGTTGGCACTTTTACCTGGAAGCATTTTTGCTAAAACCATCATAGTAGGAAACATCATCAATGAACCAAAAAATGACATAACTGTAAGTGCAACAACCAATGTCTTTTTAGATTTTTTATCAAGTATATTAAAAATAAAACCTTCAAGTTTACTCATTATTTGCCTCCTTTTTTATTATGATGCTTATGTTCTGGTTTCTTCAATAGTTTTAAACTCAAATATGGGGTAAAGATATAGGCTACAAATAGTGATGCGACAAGTGCAACAGGTACATTATAAGGGATAGGTTTCATAAAGGAACCCATCATACCTCCAACAAAAGCCATAGGAACCATTGTTAAAATAATCGCTAGAGTTGCAATATTTGTAGGAGCCCCTATTTCATCTGTAGCCTCTATCAGCAACTCTCCCATCTCTTTATCTTCTACACCGTGACTATGCAAGTGTCTATGAATATTTTCAATAACAATAATCGCTGCATCCACTAAAAGACCTAAGGAGAGCAAGAGAGCGAAGAGTGTAATCCTATTCATAGTTTGCCCTGTCATCCAAGCGGTAAATAGTGTTACTGCCAAGATAGCAGGTACAGAGAAAGTAACAATAATAGACTCTCTCCACCCTAAAGCAAAAACCAACATAAGTGCAATAATTATAATGGTAATAATAAGGTGATGCATTAGTTCATTTACCGCTTCATTTGCTCTTTCACCATAATTTCTTGTGATTAAATATCCTATGCCTTCTTTAGTAAATTCTGCTTCATAGCCTTTAAGAACCTCTACCACATCTTCTGCAACAAATACTGCATTTGTTCCTGCAAGCTTTGCAACTGTCATAGTAATTTGATTGAGTTCAGGACTCATTTTAGAACCATTAGCATCCTCTTTTAATAAAATTTTAGCTGTTTGAAAATTTTGTATATCTAAACCATTAGTTACTGTAGCTACATCGCGTAAATAGATAGGAGAACCCATGTATTGTGCCACGATAACAGAATCTACATCATCTATACTCTCTATGGCATTTTTAACACCAAAAATAACAAGTTTATTATTTTGAGTTCGACCCTTTACTTCTGGTACATCTACTGCAACTGATTGAACTGCTTGCATAATTTGACCTAATGATAGGTGGTAAGCTGAAAGTTTCCCCATATCAACTTCAATATTGTACTGAGCTTTTCTTGCACCCTTGAGTGTGGTTTTAGCAACTGCGTCTACAGCATTAATTTTTTGCTGTACGTTTCTAACCATTTCAAAAAGTTTGACATCATTAACTACTCTACCCTCTTTGGGATAAAAAGCTACCGTAATAATAGGGATATCGATATCAATATCAAAAGGTTTAATAAGTGGTTGCATGACACCTTTGGGCATACTATCCATATTTTGCATAACTTTATCGTAAAGCTTGAGATTAGAGTCTTCTCTATTTTCGCCAATATAGTACATAACATTTACCATACCTACATTATCCATTGCCATGCCATAGACATGCTCTATACCTCTTACTTCTCGCAACTTTCTCTCTAAAGGTTTTACAATGACATTTTCAATCTCTTTAGGTGTCGCTCCTGGCATTGCTACAATAATAGCACCCCCTGAAATAGCAATTTGAGGATCTTCTTCTCTTGGCATAGTGTTTAATGCTAAATAACCCATAATAAGCAAGAAAACACCTAAAACTGCTGTTAAAGGATTACGTAAAAAACCTTTTGCCAATTTTCCCGCAACATCTATAACCTGATATTCTTTTTTTTCTGACATCTTAAACTACTTTATCAAAATCTTGGCATACATACCAGGATATACAGAATGCCCTTTAGGGTCAAATTCCATTTTTATTTTAAATTTATGTGTCATAGGATTTGAACTAGGGATAATAGAACTAATGTTACCTGTAGTTTTAAAGCCCATAGATTCTATCTCTATATCAACACGCTTACCTAAGTTAATATATTTAAGTTGCGTTTCTGAAATTTCAGCAACTATTTTAAGTCTGCTTAAATCTGTAAGAATCACCGCAGGCATTCCAGGAATTGCCATTTCACCCTCATGAAGTTTTTTAGCTACGATTACACCATCATTAGGTGCTTGAATTTTAAGATAGTTATATTGATTAAGCACTTCCTCTTTTTTTGCTTCTGCTTGCTCTACCTGTTTAGTCGCAATAGTTACCATATCTTTAAGGTTTTTTGCCGCTAACTCCAATGTCTCTAATTCATATTTAGAGACCATCTTTTTCTTATAGAGTCTTTGATGTCTTGAGAGATTCATCAATACATTATTGTATTGATTTTTATTCATTTGTAATGCAAGTCTAGCTTGAGAAATACCAAGATCAACTTGTCTTTCAGCTGACTCTATCTCCTTTGAGTCAATTTCGTAAAGTAGTTGACCCTTCTTTACAATATCTCCCTCAGAAACAGCCATATTTTTCACATAACCCATATAACGACTAGTCATCATCTTTTGATTATCTGATACAACTGAACCACTTAAGTTAATCTCTATGGCATTTAAGGCTGTAGCTATTAAACCTATTGATAATAATGCAATAATTTTTCTCATATTTTTCCTCCTGAATTTAAGATACTGTTTAATTCAAATATTTTTGTATTACGTTTGTTTTTTACACTTAATAATTTTAAAAGCATTTCAAGCTCCTTGGATTGTTTAATTAAAACATCTGTAATAGATACAATACCCTCTTTATATCTTGCACTATAATTTTGATACACTTTTTTAGCAAAACGTAACTGTTTTTTATAACTTCTTACATCTGAATTTTGACTAAGTATCTCTGTTTGAAGTTTTTTTACCTTTAATGCAATACCACTTTTAGCTAACTCTACTTGATCTTTTACTTTCAGGTAATTAACTTTTGCTTTTTCTAAGTTTGCACTATCTGTACCACCGCTAAAAACATTCCAGTTTACTTGTACACCAACTGTATAAGCATCTTTTTCATCAAAATCATTCCATAAAGTGTTATCTGCACTACCATACTCTGCAAAACCACCTACGGTAGGATGAAAGTTTGCTTTTTCCACATTTACTGCCATTTTTGTAATTTCTAAACCAAGTTTAGCTTTTTGTATATCAATATTATTTGCTTCAAGTTTCGCTTTAGTAACCTTAGGCATAGGTGCCATATCATTTACTTTTCTAATAGAAGCTACCTCTTTATTAAGTAAAAAGGAGAGAAACTGATAAGCTAAGTCTCGATTAAGCTTTGCTTGATTATACATACTTTGAGCTTCTGTCTTACGGGCTTGTACTTCAAGTAAATCAATATCTTGTGCATACCCCTCTTTTTTCATACTGTGTACAATAGATTCTAAACGCTTAATATTACGAATCATTTTAGAGAGGTTTTTAATATAATTATCTATTAGTGAAATATCATAAAAAGCTTTTTTTGTTTGAAATATTTTCGTATTTAATAGTTTTGCTGTATCGTACTGACTCATACGATATAACGCTTTTGTTATACGACCATATTCCGTTAATTTTCCACCCGTATAAATAGGTAGCATATATGAAATCTTTGTTTGATAGTGATTTCTTGCATCAGGATAATTAAGTGCGTTAGGTGCAACTGGTAGTGGATTTGTATTTCCACTCATATCAAATTCTGCAAATCCAAAATCTGCAAAAGTTGCTTCTCTACTTTGAAGTTTAAAGCCAAAAACATTTCCCGCATCATTTGATCTCATCCCTGCTACAGTAACATCAACTTTACCGTAATTATACCCTTGTGCAGCTTTTACCTCATACTGTTTCATCTGTTGATTAAAACGAGATATTTTTAACTCTAAATTATCTTTTTTTACTATCTTTATAGCATTTTTAAGACTTAAGTTCTTTAAATCTGCAAATAATGGTATGGTTAGTAATAATAAGAAAAGGTATCTTTTTATAAACATAATTGTAAACTCCTAGTATAAATATTTATTATAGCACATAATGTTAAGTTAGACTATAGTTGTAGTATTGCGATTATATCTAATAGAATTTAATTAAATGATTAAATATAAAGTTTATTATCAATTAACTTGAATATTTTAAGGAGAAAGAGTGTAGTGCAGTTTTAAACTGCACTACTTATAATTAGTTTATTTATTTACTAAAGTATTGCATGACTTACACTAATACATGCTTCTAATGCAGATAGCTCATCGCATACTTTTTTAGAAATTTTACCATCTACATGAACGACTGCTAGGGCTTGCTGTTTATTATCTCTACCTAATCTAAAGTCTGAAATATTTAATTCATTACTAGCCATAATATGACCAACATCCCCTATTACACCTGGAGTGTCTGTATTTCTAAAGAAAATCATTGTACCTTTTGGTTCAACATCTAAAATATAGTCATCTATCTCAATAATACGTTGTTCTGTATCATCAAAGACAGTTCCGGCAATAGTGATAATACCATCTGCTGTAGTTAACTTAATACCTACTTTATTGGTAAATCCGCTATTATTTGGTTTAATCTCTTTGCTTATCTCAATGTCACGTTCTTCAGCAACAAACTCTGCATTTACATAATTTACCTGATCACCTAACGACTCAGATAATACACCCACAGTAGCAAATGTACCTAGAGATTCAATATGATCTCCTACAGGTCCTGATGCCATAACTTTAATAGACTTCACAGCACTCTTAGTTACTTGTGCAGAAAGATGACCAATTTTTTGAATCAGCTCAAGGTATGGTCTCACAAAATCTGGTAACTCATTCTCTTTAATAGGGAGATTCAATGCATTAGGATATGAAATACCTTTTGCTGCTAATATAGCATTTTCTGCTGCTTGAATAGCAATATTACGTTGAGACTCTTTTGTATTAGCACCTAAGTGAGGTGTTACTGTTACATTATCAAGATCAAGCAGAGGATGGTCTGTTGCTGGTTCTTTGTTAAATACATCAATACCAGCCATAGCTATTTTACCTGATGTTAAACCTGCAAGAAGAGCCTCCTCATTATAGAGCCCTCCCCTTGCACAATTAATAAGTATTACACCATCTTTCATTTTAGCAATTTCAGCACTATTAATAATCCCTACAGTTTCTTGATTTTTAGGTGTATGAATAGTAATAATGTCACAAGCTAAAATATCCTCAAAGTTTTTTGTATAATTAACATCAAGATTTGTAGCTTTACTAGAATCAATGTATGGGTCATATGCAAGTACATCCATCTCAAATGCTTTTGCCCTTTTCCCTACTCTTGAACCAATATTACCAAAACCGATAATACCAAGTTTTTTATCTTTTAGTTCTGTACCATACCAATCTTGCCTTCTCCACACACGATCAAGCTTAAGGTTGTTATGTGCATAAGGAAACTTTCTTACACATGAAAGCAGATGAGCCATAGTAAGTTCTACCGCAGCAATGGTGTTTGCTGTAGGTACATTCATAACAACAATACCTTGTTTACTAGAACCTGGAATATCTACATTATCTACACCAACACCTGCCCTAACAACAGCAGTTACTTTTTTAACAGAAGCTAAAAATGCATCATCAACATCTGTAGAAGAACGTGTTATTGCAACATCTGCTAAAGGAATAATCTCTGAGATTAATTTGTCTTTAGGTTCATCAGCAGCATTTATCAGTTCTATTTCACTATCATTTGCAAGGATATCCAAGCCACTTTGATGTATATGGTCACAAACAACTATCGTTTTTTTTGACATCTAATAACCTTTATTTAGAAATTTATGTACTATTTAGTACGAAGGGAAGTACGACTTTAGTCGTAAATGTCAAATCTTGAAAAGAGATAAATATTTTATCTACAATTCAATTTTGACAAAAGTCTATTTGACTTTTATTTTTTTAATAAATCACCAAAAGCATCACCTAAAGTCATACTATCGTCTTGGTCTAAGTTAAGTTGCTCCATAGCTTCTCTCTCTTCTTGACGCTCAAGTCTTTTAACAGAAACTCTAATTCTATCAGTATTAGCATCAATAAAACTAATTACACCTTTAATCTCTTGACCTTTTTCAATCTCCTCAACTTTAAGTGGGTGAAGATCTTCAGTTCTGATAAGTGCATCAACATTATCTTCAAGTGCAATAAATACACCAAAATCTTTTTTATCTTTTACTGTACCTGTTACAATTGAACCATTTTTATGTGTTTGAGCAAATGCCTTAATTGGAGAGTCTTCCAATGCTTTTTTACTTAATGAAATTTTACCAGCATCTTTATCAATTTTAATAATTTTCACTTCTACTTCATCACCAACTTTAAGTTCTGACTTAGCATTTTGTGTTTTATCCCAAGAGATTTCTTGATTATGAAGTAATCCTTCAATTGCACCTACTCTTACAAAAGCACCAAAATCAGTGATTGATGTTACTGTACCATTTACAACATCACCCACTCTGTTTTCTGCAGTAAATGCATCCATAGGCTTAGGAAGAAGCTTCTTAAGACTTACTCTAAGTCTTCTACCCTCTTTATCAATTTCGATAACTTCAACATTTATATCTGAGTTATTTTCTAAGTAATCTTTTGGATGCTTAACATTTTTGTCCCAAGAGATTTCAGATACATGAAGGAAGGCTTCTAAATCTTCACCAAGATCAACAAATACACCATAAGGCTCAATATTAGAAACAGTAGCAGTTACTGTATCACCAACACCGATGATTGCATCAATATCAGCCCAAGGATCAGGGTTAGCATCTTTAATAGAGAGTGAAAGGTGTCTTTTCTTTTTATCATACTCTAAAGCGATAACGTTAACTTCATCACCCTCTTGGAAGTATTTAGATGGGTTTACTGGACCTTTGTGAGATATTTGTGAATAGTGAACAAGTCCATCCATTCCACCAACATCAACAAACATACCATAAGAAGTAATTTTCTTAATAGTACCGATTACTGGATCTTTACTCTCAAGAAGTACGGCAACAATCTCTTCAGTTTTTGCTTTATCACGCTCAATAAGTTCTTTTCTAGAAACAACTACTGAACCTTTATCTTTATCTACTTTAACGATAACAGCTTTTACTTTTTTACCAATTGGATCTATTTTAGAAGATAAGTAAGAGAGAGTACGTGGCATAAAGAACTCTAAACCATCACAATCTACAACATAGCCACCTTTATTTTTCTTAGTAACTGTACCTTCAATAATGTACTCTTGTTCATCATCATATTCAGAAATAAACTCATTAAGTGCTACTCTAGAAAGTGCTGCTTTATGAGAGATACGACCTCTACCCATAGTTACTACTTCTATAGTATCATTTACTGCAAAAGTAATGTTACCTTCTTCGTCTGTAATCTCTGCGATGTCAAGATTTGCATCTCTACCACCACCAATATCTACAACTACGAGACTGTCTTTTTCATCAATCTTAACGATTGTACCTGTAACTAAATCACTTCTTGACTCTGACTTTTTAAACGATTCCTCAAGCATCGCCTCAAAATCAACTTCTTCTATTTCGATATCTTCGAACTTCATACCTATCCTTATGTGTGCCTAATTTTGCGTTATTATATCCAAAATATTTATAAGGGTGCTTAGTCAAATCATAAGTAAAATAAAGATAGAGTAGTAGTGCTAGAGATTCAATACTCTAACACGGTTTAAATAAGCAGTTTAATACGTAGATATACTATCTAAAACATCAAAATAAGTTGGAAATGTTTTTGCTGTACACTCTGGTTCGTTGATTGTAACGGAGGCATTATCGAGGGCTAAAAGTGAAAAACACATCGCAACTCTATGGTCATCATAGGTGTCTATAGCGGCATGTTTTAACATCTTAGGAGGGGTAATTTTTAAGTAATCTTCCCCCTCTTCAACCTCTGCTCCTACTTTACGAAGCTCTGTAGCCATAGCAAAGAGTCTATCTGTCTCTTTGACTCTCCAGTTATAAATGTTTCGAAGTACTGTTGTACCTTTAGCAAACAGTGCTGTAGTTGCTATGGTCATTGCGGCATCAGGAATATGATTAAAGTCCATATCTATGGGATGAAGTTCACCTTTACTTACTTTAACGTACTCATCTCCCCACTCTACTTTAGCACCCATTTTTTCTAATACATCTACAAAAAGTACATCACCTTGAATACTATTTTTACCAATACCTGTTACCTTCACACTACCACCTTTGATAGCTGCAGCTGCAAGAAAATAAGAGGCAGAAGATGCATCACCCTCTACCATAAAGGAGTCAACAGCCTTGTAGATTTGTTCCCCTTTAATAATAAACTCTTTATAGTTGTTATTAATAACTTCAACACCAAATACTTTCATTATATGCAGAGTAATGTCAATATAGGGTTTGGAAACTAATTCACCTATTATAGTAATATGTGTGTCCTCTTTTGCCATAGGAGAAGCAAGAAGTAGTGCGGTTAAAAATTGGCTAGAGATTGCACCTTCTATCTTTACATTACCTCCCTTTAATCCATTTGCATCTATTTTAACTGGAGGATAACCTTCATTCTCAATATACTCTATATTTGCACCAGCCTCACGTAAAGTATCTACCAAATGTCCTATGGGTCTCTCTTTCATACGAGGCTCACCAGTAAGCAGATACTCGCCCTCACCTAAACACAATGCCGCACAGAGAGGACGCATTGCAGTTCCTGCGTTACCTAAAAACAGCTCTTGTAGCTTTTCACTCTGTAAAGGGCCTGCACCCCCTTCTATCGTACACTGGGTTTTATCTTCAGATAAAATATACTTAATGCCTAACTGTTTTAAAGCATTTAACATATGTCTTGTATCATCACTCTCTAAAAGATTAGAAATTTTTGTTCTGCCCTCTGCAAGTGCTGCTAAAAGCAGTGCTCTATTTGAAAGACTTTTGGATCCTGGAAGATTAATCTCTCCGTTAATTTTTGTAATGGGTTTCAGTGTAAGTGTATTCATTCTATATCCCCTGCGTTATACTTTCTATCTTATCTATTACATTTTGCACAATCCAGTCTGGTGTAGATGCACCTGCTGAAATACCGCAAAGGTTTTTACCATCAAACCAAACTGATTCTAACTCTTTTTCATTCTCTATCAAGTAGCTATTATTACAATAACTTTTACATATAGAGTGTAGTTGTTTGGTATTAGAAGAGTGTTTCCCCCCTATAACAACCATTACATTAGCATCTCTAGCAAGTTCTGCTGCTGCATCTTGGTTTTCAAAAGTAGCATTACAGATAGTATTAAATACCCTTACCTCTTTATGATGTAAAATTAGTGAATTTACTACTTTTACAAAATCTGCAGGTTTTCTTGTTGTCTGTGCAACAACAGCTACTTTAGGAAGAATGGGAAGTCCCTCTAACTCCTCTTCATCATTCACAATAAAAGCATTATTTAACTCTTTTGCATAACTCACAACCCCTTTAATCTCTGGGTGGTTTTTATCACCAAAGATGACAATACTGTACCCTTCATTACTCATTTTCTCAACAATATTTTGTGGTGTGGTTACATAGGGACAAGTCGCATCTATAATTTCATTTTCTTGAGCTTTAAGTTTAGAAAGTTCATCTTTAGGAATCCCATGTGTACGAATTACTACAGAATCCTCAAGTGTTACATCTTCAAATTTTTCTGCAAGACCTATATTAAAACCCTCTTTAAGACGATTAATTTCATCTTTATTGTGAATAAGAGGTCCATAAGTTTTACTTCCTTTATGCTCCTCTGCTATTCGAATAGCCCTTTTTACACCAAAACAAAAACCATAACTAGATGCTAATTGAATTTTCATATTATCTCAGTTGTGCATGACATTGTGTTTCTAGTGTGGTCATAATTTGACTCATTACTCTTTCGATATCACTCTCTTC
Organism: Campylobacterota bacterium; assembly: GCA_034659695.1. Lineage (GTDB taxonomy): Bacteria > Campylobacterota > Campylobacteria > Campylobacterales > Sulfurovaceae > Sulfurovum. The sequence goes on from JAYEHY010000117.1 coordinate 17,724, forward strand.
AAGGGTTTTCTCCATCGCTTGAATAAAGAAACGAATAGTTAAACTTTTTTTATCACCTAAATTTTCATCTTCATAAATATCTACCGGATAGATATCTTTAAGCAGTGGATTATCTAAAGCGTTCAACACCTTAGCTACTTCATAGTAGTTCATAGATTTTTCTATCACCACAGAGAGGTCTTTGTATACCCCTTGAAACTTAGAGATAGGTTTTGCATTGATATGCTTTGGCAACAGTGCATCAAAATCCAACTCTGCAATAAAAGTATCTGGAATACTCAACTCCTCTTGGACTGTAGGATGAAGCTTTGTCATGAATCCAGACACTTTTCCATCTATAACAATATCTGCTGACTGATAAGGATGAATAAGCCCATTGATAACACTGCATGGCACTAATTCAAAAGCTCCTACAACAGCACCTATTTTTTGAGTAAATGATGCAAAATCTACGGTTTGTGGTTTACCTGCATTACTGATATTTTCAGCAGAAATTTGTCCTGAAAAAATCAATGAAATTACTTCTGATTGTTCTCTTTTACTGCCAAATACTGCACCTATCTCAAAAAGAGGTATAGATTTTTTACTATAACTTACATTACGTTTTACTGCATTAAGAAGGTTAACTAATACCGTACTTCTAAGCGTATTAAGCTCTTCCGCAATAGGGTTAGTAAGTTCAAGTGCTTCCTCAACTGTAGAGAAACCATACTTAGCAAGTAAAGCTCTTTCACTAAAGACATAAGAGATATTTTCATAAAAACCTGCACCAACAGCACGGTTTCTAAACGCTTTTTTAGCCTTATATCTATCTGTAGTACTATTGAGACGTGCTTGTTCTGCAAAAACAAAAGGCTTCGCTTCTATATTGTTAATACCAATAATTCTTACTATCTCTTCAGAGATATCTTGAATATGCTTAATATCATGTCTAAACAGTGGTACAGTCACTGAAATCACATCATGGTCTATCGTACTGATTTCAAATCCTAGTTTATGTAAAATAGTGACTATTTTACTTATATCTATCTCCATACCAACAATTTCAGATATTTCATCCGAAGAGACAATAACAGTATGATGTTCTCTCTCAACATCAACATTCAATGAACCTTCATAACAGTTTATCTCTGCATTAGTATGTAGAAGCAGTGCTAAAAAGTTTAAACCAAATTTCAAATCAGGGTTTGACCCTCTTGAAGTTTTATAGTAAAGATCATCTTTTGTTAATTCACTGTTTGCTATAGCTTCAACGAGCGTATCTGGATTAATATAACTTGCTTCAAAGAGCAGTTCTTGACTCTTGTCATTAGCCATGATTTCTGACTTTTGATTGACTCCCACTACTGAAAGTGTTTCATCATTATCATTTGCTTTTATCTCTATAATACCCTCTGCTTTAGCAGATGGAGTTAACACTATCTTTCCCTCTTTATTAAATAAAGATTCACTCTTATACGCACGTAATATTACACCTGTAGCGTGTGTAGCGTATGCTAACATACTCTCTAGTTTTTCATTTGTTTCTACATTTACCATCGCTAAACGTAATGATAAAAGAAAATTACTCTCTATCGCATCTATTTTTGCACGCTTGTAATGTAAGTTAGCATCCATTACACCTTTCGTATGTAAAGAAGCATCTCTTGCAATACCTAGTTTCATCTTCTCTGCTTCTTTATACTCAAAAGATTTCATCTCAATATCTAATGCAGAACTCAAATCTCTAGCTACACCATACACAGAGAGACAATCTCCTCTGTTAGCTGTAAGCTCAAGCTCTATAATTGTATCAGCTACTTTCTCATATGAGTTCAGTTCACGTCCTACTTCAAGTCTGCCAATACTCTCATCAAGTATCATAATTCCTTTACCCATTTCTGGTAACCCAAGTTCAGAAGAGGCACAGACCATCCCAGCACTTTCTACACCACGAAGCTTTGCATCTTTTATAGCAAAATCTCCAGGAAGCACTGCTCCTACAGTTGCTACGGCAACATACTCAGCATTTACTACATTGGCAGCACCACAAACTATTTGCTTTGTTGCTCCACCCACATCTATTTGACATACATTGAGTTTATCTGCATCGGGGTGTTTTTCACAAGAGAGTATTTTTCCTACAACAACCTTTTTAGCAATTTCAACTTGATTTATACTGTCAACTTCTAACCCTATAGCGTTAAATGTTTCATAAAGTGTCTCATTTGATACTTCACTAAGATCTATAAATTCATTTAACCAACTTCTTGTTACTATCATCTAAACTGCTCCAATAAACGAATATCACCTTCAAATAAAGATCTTAAATCAGGTATTTTATGCATAAGCATTGCAAAACGCTCTACACCTAAACCAAAAGCATAGCCACTCACATCTTCATACCCAACAGACTTAAAGACATTAGGGTCAACTATACCACAACCAAGAACCTCTAGCCACCCTGTATGTGAACAGACTCTACAGCCTTCACCATCACAAAAGATACAAGAGATGTCAACTTCAGCTGATGGTTCGGTAAATGGGAAGAAACTTGGTCTAAAACGTACCTCAACCTCTCCAAACATATACTGTAAGAAGTCTGTTAAAATTGCTTTAAGATTTGCAAAACTTACTTTCCCTTTTGCATCAACTACTAAACCCTCTACTTGATGAAACATCGGTGTATGCGTAATATCATAATCGCGTCTAAATACCGTACCTGGAGCAATCATCCTAATAGGAGGTTTTGTCTCAAGCATTGTACGTATCTGTACAGGCGAAGTATGTGTACGCAGTAGCCCGCCATCGTTAAAGTAAAAAGTATCTTGCATGTCACGTGCAGGGTGGTACTTAGGAAGGTTCAACGCTTCAAAGTTATGAAAATCATCTTCTACCATAGGACCACTCTCTACAGCAAAGTTCAACGCAACAAAATAGTCTATAATTTTATCCATAGTCTCCATTACTGGATGCAATGCACCTTTTTGTGCCAAAGTACCATAAAGAGAAACATCTATCGCTTCACTCTTTAAGACTCTCTCTATCTCTTCAGCTTTCAGTGCTTCTAAACGTGCATCAAAACAATTTTGCAATGATGCTTTACTTTTGTTAAGTCCTTCTGCAAAGGCTTTTTTCTCTGGACCTGGTACATCTTTCATTTTAGCAAACTGTGCAGCGATTACACCCTTTTTACCAAAAAGCTCCACTCGCACCTTCTCTAATACTTCAAGACTCTCAGCTTGAACTATTTTCTCTTCTAAATTTTCCATAAAACTCCATTTTAACATTTAAAAAGCGAAACTTTTTAAACTACATTAACGCTATAATTTAACGTGATTTTATCCAAATCTAACTAAAAGTTGATATGATAAGAAAAATAAAAAGTAAATCAAATAACTAAAGGACCAAACATGTGTATATTTTGTAAAATCGTAAACGGGGAGATCCCCAACAATACCGTGCATGAGAGTGAACACTTCTTAGCATTTCATGACCTCCACCCTAAAGCACCTATACACATTCTTATCATTCCAAAAGTACATGTAGATTGTTTTCAAGATGTATCTGCTGAAACTATAGCTGGACTGACAGAATTTGCACAAGAAGTAGCAACAAAAGTGGGCATAGACAAAACAGGTTACAGATTTATCACTAACAATGGTGAAGATGGAGGACAAGAGGTAAATCACTTACACTTTCACATGCTAGGTGGAGGAAAACTTCGTTGGGATCACTCACACGAAGATGCACATAGGAGTATTTAAATATCGTTAATTTATGTTAAAATACAAAAAATTAAAAAGGATATAAACAGATGAATATAGAAAATGTCTCTATTGTAAAGATTGACAATGCAACAGTTGAATTTAAAAAAGGAAATATAGGTGCTATTACTACCTATGAGTTTGACACATCAAAAGGTGGACATCCCATGGTCAACGCTATGGCAGGTTTAGCTGTACTAAAAGAGGGTGAACAACTCATCATGCTCAACCACTGTGCACCAGCAGGACTATTCCCAAAAATTGAAAAAGAGTTCGACTACGCAAATCAAGAACTACCAAACGGACTCACACAAACAGTCTTTACAAAAAAATCAGAATCATCAAATACCACAGACTTTTCAGCTACAAGCTGTGGCGGAGGATGTGGCTAACCTCTAATTACCACAGTATCCGTAGGTCGGGGAGAGGACACCCCGACCTACGGTTACCGAGATAGATTCAAAGGCAACAGAGTGCTTGAAGTTTAGGTATCTCTTTTTTTAGTATATCAATAATAATCTGCTTCTTACTTACATCAAGATACATCTAAACTCCTTTTAAAATTATTATACCTACTTTTGAGTACTTAACCACTTCTTCAAACTCTCCACCTGCTCCAAAGTCCTAACCGTAGCAGTTCCACCTTCAGACTGGCGGGCATTCATAGAAGCACGGTTGTCCAGTAGTGCTACCACACCTTCACCTATACGCTCATCTATACTCTGTAGATCAGCCAAAGAAAGCTCTGAGATATCAAGCCCTTTCTCTTCTGCCAAGTTTACAGCATTACCTGTAATGTGGTAAGCATCACGAAATGGTAAGCCTGCTTCTTTTACGAGGTAATCAGCTAGGTCTGTGGCAGAGAGGTGTCCTATCATGCAAGATTTTTCCATCTCTTCTACATTCACTGTCATATCTGCTACCATTTCATTAAGAACTTGTAGTGAGAGAAGTGCGGTTCTAACAGAGTCAAATACTCCCTCTTTATCCTCTTGCATATCTTTGTTATAGGCAAGTGGTAGACCTTTCATAACAGTAAGTAGTGAAACAAGGTTACCATTTACACGACCTGTTTTTCCACGAAGAAGTTCAGGGATATCCGGGTTTTTCTTTTGTGGCATGATGGAAGAGCCTGTAGCATGACGGTCAGAAAGTGTTACCCATTTGAATTCACTTGCAGACCATAAGATAAGCTCTTCACTCAAACGACTCATATGCATCATCATCGTACTAATGTTAAAGAGTATCTCTAGTGCAAAGTCACGGTCACTTACTGTGTCAAGGCAGTTAAGTGTTGGTGCATTAAACCCTAATTTATCTGAAGTGATTTGACGAGAAACATTATGCGGAGTACCTGCCAATGCTGCACAACCTATGGGTGAGTAGTTGTTACGCTCATAAGAACTCATAAAACGCTCATAGTCACGCTTAAACATACTTGCATACGCGAGCATATGGTAACCAAAGTTTATAGGCTGTGCATGCTGAAGGTGTGTCATACCAGGAAGCATCACATTAGCATTAGACTCAGCTGTCTGAACAAAAGTACTAATGTTCTCCAAAAGTAAGTCAGCAATGGCTTTTGTATTGTTCTGAACATAGAGTCTAAAGTCAAGAGCCACTTGGTCATTACGGCTTCTAGCAGTGTGTAGGCGTTTACCTGCATCACCTATTTTATCTGTAAGTCTTCCCTCTATTGCCATGTGAATATCTTCATCATCACCATCTAGTTTAAAGACTCCTGACTCTACTTCACTGAGTATCTCCTCTAAACCTGCATCTATCTGTACAAAATCTTCCTTAGAGATAATACCTTGTTCACTAAGCATAAATGCATGCGCACGAGAGCCTTCTATATCTTCACGATAAAGTACTTTGTCAAATGGTAGAGAGTTATTGAGGTCTTGTAGTAGTTTTGAACTCTTTTGAGAGATTCTAGCGGATGCTATTTTTTTAGACATGGGTATTCCTAATAAGTATAATTAATTAAAAGTATTTTATCGTAATGTACGTTTAAGAAGGGTTTATTATGAGTTGATTAAAAGTAAAATTAGAGATTGACTATCATTAGAAGTGGTAGTAAGAGAGGGACTTGAACCCTCGACCTCCGGCTTATGAGACCAGCGCTCTAACCAGCTGAGCTACCTTACCACTAATGAAGAGGTGGCATTTTAGCAAATTATATATCTATTGTCAAGAGTTTTCCATAATTTCTTGACTTTTTTATAAAATATCATTAAAATCCATTCCAACTATAAAACATTACAAAGGGTTAACATGGCATTTATACCATTAGCAAACAGAGTTCTAGTAGAGAGAGAAGAACAATCAAACACAACAGCCTCAGGTATTATCATTCCTGACACAGCAAAAGAGAAGCCTTTGCAAGGAAAAGTTGTAGCTGTAGGAGTTGATGCGATAGAAGCAGGTATTAACGAAGGTGATACCGTTGTTTTTGCAAATTTTTCAGGAATGGAAATCACTATTGAAGATAAAGAGTATCTTATTCTTTTAAGTAAAGAGATCTTAGGACTCATAAAGTAATAGACGTAAATTTTAGTAATTCATAAAAATAATATTTAAATCAAGGATAATAAATGGCAAAAGAGATATTTTTTTCAGACAATGCAAGAAGCGGTCTGTATGCAGGTGTAACAAAATTAGCAGATGCAGTTAAAGTGACTATGGGACCTAGAGGTCGTAATGTATTGATTCAAAAGAGTTTTGGTGCTCCACATATTACAAAAGATGGTGTGAGTGTAGCGAGAGAGATAGAACTTACAGATAGCCTTGAAAATATGGGTGCACAACTCATTAAAGAAGTAGCAAGTAATACAGCTGATGAAGCTGGAGACGGTACTACAACTGCAACTGTACTTGCACATGCGATTTTCAAAGAGGGACTTAGAAATATTACGGCTGGAGCTAACCCAATAGAGGTAAAAAGAGGTATGGATAAGGCTTCAAATGCTATTATTGATGAGCTTCAAAAAATCTCTAAAGAGGTAAAAAATAAAAAAGAGATTGCACAAGTTGCAACAATCTCTGCAAACTCTGATGAAGCTATTGGTAATCTTATAGCAGAAGCGATGGATAAAGTAGGAAAAGATGGTGTAATTACTGTTGAAGAGGCAAAGGGTATTAATGATGACCTTGAAGTTGTTGAAGGTATGCAGTTTGACAGAGGATACCTCTCACCATACTTTGTAACCAATACAGAAAAAATGACATGTGAAATGGAGACTCCACTTCTTCTTATTACCGATGCAAAAATTACTTCTCTTAAAGATCTTGTTCCTGTATTAGAGCAGATTCAACAAAGTGGAAGACCTCTTCTTATCATCTCTGATGACTTAGAGGGTGAAGCATTGGCGACACTAGTACTTAACAGACTTAAAGGTGTATTAAACATCTCTGCTGTAAAAGCTCCAGGTTTTGGTGACAGAAAGAAAGAGATGCTAAAAGATATTGCTATTCTTACAGGTGCTACACTCATTACTGAAGAGCTTGGTCTTTCACTTGAAAAAGCAACGCTTGCTGACCTAGGTCAAGCTACAAGAGTAGTAATAGACAAGGACAACACAGTTATCGTAGATGGGAAAGGTGACCCAGAAGCAGTAAAAGCAAGAGTAGGTGAAATTAGAATTCAAACTGAAAATACTACAAGTGAGTATGATAAAGAGAAACTTCAAGAGAGGCTGGCAAAACTTGCTGGTGGTGTAGCAGTTATTAAAGTTGGTGCTGCAACTGAAACTGAAATGAAAGAGAAAAAAGATAGAGTTGATGATGCACTAAGTGCTACAAAAGCTGCTGTTGATGAAGGTATTGTTATTGGTGGTGGTGCAGCACTTATTAAAGCTAGCCAAGCAGTAAACCTTGACTTAAAAGACGATGAAGCAGTTGGAGCAGAAATCATTTTACGTGCAGTGTTTGCACCAATGAAACAGATAGCACAAAATGCTGGTTTTGATGCAGGTGTAGTTGCAGATAAAATCACACATACTACAGAAGCTAACCTTGGGTTCAATGCTGCTACAGGTGAGTATGTAGATATGATTGAAGCGGGTATTATTGACCCACTTAAAGTTGAACGTGTTGCACTTCAAAATGCCACTTCTGTAGCCTCTTTACTTCTTACAACTGAAGCAACAGTCTCAGATGTAAAAGAGGATCCAACACCAGCACCTGCAATGCCAGATATGGGTGGAATGGGTGGAATGCCAGGTATGATGTAAAAAAATACCTACATCCCCTCTATAAACCCCTTAATTAAGGGGTTTATAACTTTCACATTTAAATTCCAACCACAAAAATCACTAGTATCTTATAAAATAGATTTTCTTTTATTTTTTTAACTGTGTGCTAATGCACTTTGTGCAGCTTTTACTAGTGGATATGTTGTTGGTGCTGAGGTAAGCAATGGTTGTGTTGCAACTTGCAATGATATAAGAGAATAAACTGTAAGTTTAGATTCTATTGCTAATCCAATTATATTTATAATCTCTCCTGCTTCTTTATCCCCTATTACTTGTCCACCAATTATTAGACCACTATCTTTCATAACCACTAACTTAACAGATTGCTTTGATGCATCTGGAATAGTACCTGGATGTCTGTTCATACTCTCAAAAAAACCTACAATATGATCTATATTTTCTTTTTTGGCTCTTGATTGTGTTACACCAGCACTTGCAAATACTCTATCTCCTATCATTGTAGAAAAAATTGCTATAGTTCCAGTGAATCCTTTTAAATATTTTAAACTATAAAGTGCATTACCTGCAACTCTTGCTTCAGATGCAGAAGTTGATGCTAACATCACTTTAGATGCATCTTTTGTTATAAAATCTCTTCTGTTTCTACAATCACCAACTGCAAATATATCTTTGTTTTTAGTTCTCATAAACTCATCAACCCAAATACCACCATAATCACCAAGTAAAAAACCTGCATCTTTTGCTAAGGCACTATTTGGCTTGTATCCTGTTGCCAAAATAATAACATCAGCTTCCAAAATAGTACCATCACATAATTCTAAACCCTTTGCTATGCCATCATCTTGAATAATCTTATTCGCGTGTTGTCCAAGAACTAAATTTACACCAAGATCTTTCATAATATTTTCAGCTTGAATCGCCATATCTTCATCAAATGAGCCAGATAATATATGACCACCACCTACAATAGTTACATTTTTACCAACACTTCTAAGTTCACAAGCCATCTCTACACCAATGAAACCAGTTCCTACAACTATTACATCTGTTTTAATATCTATATAGTTTTTTAATTTTTCTACCTCATGGTACTCTTTTTTAATAGTAAAAACATTTTCTAACTCTAAAGAATCTTGAAAATTTTTGTGAACAAAAGGGATAGAACCTGTTGAAAATATAAGTTTATCAAATATAATTATATGATTATTTCCCATAACTGTTTTATTTTCTATATCAACTTTTATAACGCTATCGATAACTTTTTCTATTTTATCTACAATTGGACCACTTCCACAAGGCATAGCATTTTTTTCAACGCTTCCTAATGTTTTTCCAAAAACATAAGGTATTCCACAAGGAACCTGACTCTTTTGATACTCTTTTATAACCATAATCTTTTTATCTGGATAATTTTCTGCCGCTGTCATAGCAGCAACCATTCCAGCAGGACCTGCTCCAATTATCAATACATCTGTTTGTTTGTTTATCATAAACTCTCCTACTATTTATGATAAATTATACTTAACTATAGTTACTAAAGAGTTACTATTTTTAATACTTTTTTTGTAATAAAGTTAGTATTATATAAAATATTTTACCTAAAAAAACATTAACGTTTTCTCAGTAATTCTTGAAACTCAAATACAGGTAATGGTTTTGAGAAAAAATATCCTTGCATATAATCACATCCATAAGAGGCAATTATCTCTACCATTTTTTTAGTCTCTATACCCTCAACAATAATTTTCATACCTAAATTATGACCTAGTTCTATCATCGCTTTTACAATTCTTTGATCTTCTTCATTTTCTACTATATTATCAATGAATGATTTATCTATTTTTAAAATATCTGCTGGAAACTTTTTTAAGTATGAAAAAGAGGTATAACCTGTTCCAAAGTCATCAAGAGAGATAGAGACACCAAGTCTCTTTAGTGCAAGAAGCTGTTTATATACTTTTTGTTCATTCTTCATTGCTGCACCTTCTGTTATTTCAAATTTTATAAGTTTAGGGTTAACCTTATACTCCTTTAACTTATTTTCTACATTTTTTACAAAGTTGTCTGTCTCTATTTCAAACAGAGACATATTAATAGCCACTTGAATCTTTTTAAAATCAAATGCATCCCAACTTTTTTGCTGTGAAAACACCTCTTCAAGAACATATTGTCCCAAATCTACAATAAATCCTGTTTTTTCCATCATAGGAATAAAAATATCAGGTGAAATAAAACCATACTTTGGATGTATCCATCGTATCAGAGCTTCTGCAGCAACAATTTTCTTTGCTCTCACATCAATAATAGGTTGATAATAAACTTCAAATTCATTCTTTTCTATTGCTTCATGTACACTATTATAAAGCTCTAATTCATCATATTTATTTTTCAGATTTTTAGATTCATAAAAAGTAGTACGGCCATAACCTATTTTCTCAGATTCTGCTAAGGCTTTATAAGCATTATCTAAAAGATACTGTGCTGAACCCATTTTAGAATATATGCTTATACCTATTGAAGCAGTTAGATGCAATTTTATGCTATCTAGTTTATAAAAAAGTGCTAACTCCTCTTGTATCTTTTTACATAGGTTTAAAATATCTTCTTTTGTACTATTTGAGTCAGTTATTAAAAAGTTATTATGACAGGTATGATAAACATTAATAGCGTATTTTTCACTAACCTCTTTTAAGTAGTTAGCAAACTCAATAAGAATAGTATTAGATTGTTCATAGCCAATAATAGCGCGTAACTGAGAAAAGTTATCTATATTAATTATTATTAGGGAGAGTTTATTATTATCAAGATGTATTTTAGAATAAATTGCATTTAAATCTATAAATGCCTGAGATTTATTAGGTAACTTAGTAAGTTTATGTTTATATTCTATAAGCTTTTGCTCATACACCTTAGTAAGATTTTGCATAGAGACAATATAACATTCTGATTTCATCATTGTATTTACAGAAGAACTATTCACATAAAGATTAATAAATATCTCTTTATTTTTATCATCAGTTAAAAGTTTTACTCTTGGAAAAATATGGGTCTTCTCTTCCTTGGTTTTTGGGATATTTTTTACAAAGGTATCTAAAAACTCCCACTCTTTTTTAACTTTAACTTTAGGTATATTCTGAAATGATTTATCTACTTGAAGTAAATTTCTCATTGATTTATTTGTATAAAGCACTTTATATTGATCAGATAATATTAAGACTGCATCTTCTGAAATATCAAATGCTTTTTTAAGTATGACTATTTTCTTATTATTATTTTCTAAAAGTTTTTTTTTACGTATTATTAAATAAGTTGTGAAAGCTACAAATATAATCGATATATAAATAAAAATATTATTAAGCACGAGATAACTGTTTAAATCTTGAATAAATTCCATATTCTAACCTAATATTTTAATAGTCTATATATTATCTATTTTATACTTAATACTTCTGCTTACGTAAACAGACAGCTTCTATCTTTAATGAAGCATCTTCAAGTATAAATTTTTGATCAACCATTATTTGATCTAATTCTACTGATTTTCCATTTTGTGAAACTTTTGCCCAACCTTTACGACACTGTAGTTGAGGGTTATTCATTTCTATTTTTTGCATATTATATGTAAGGTGTTGTACTTTTTTCTGTAGTATAAAATGCATATTTTGAGAAAAATTCTTTTTAACCTCAGGAACTAAAGAAGAAAAACGCTCTAGTTTGTAGTTTATTAGGCGTTGAAATTCACCTTCAAGCCGTTGAAACTCATTTTGTGACTCTCCTAGTTGTCTTGAAGGAGAAGTACGTAAAAGTTGCTCTTTGGCATGTTGAACTTCTCTCATAGCGTTGTATAATTTTTGATTAATATTTTGTTTAAATCGTTCTATCTCTTCATCTAATGTATAGAGTATCTCCTGAGCATCTGGAAGTATCATCTCCATAGCTGCACTGGGAGTTGGGGCACGTAGGTCTGCTACAAAGTCACTTATCATAACATCTACTTCATGTCCAACAGCACTTACTACAGGAGTTTGAAGATTAAAAAGTGTATTAGCTACCTCTTCTTCATTAAAAGACCACAGATCCTCTGTTGAACCGCCACCACGTCCAACAACTATGACATCAACTTCTAAGCTATCTGCATACCTTAAGGACCTTGCTATTTGTGTTGCAGCCATTTCACCTTGCACTAAAGTATCTACTATAGTAACTTCAACCAATGCCCAGCGCATCTGAATGATTTTTAACATATCATGAAGTGCTGCACTATCTTTAGCTGTCACAAGTGCAATTTTTTCTATATGTCTAGGAATAGCTTTTTTTTGCTTAGGGTCAAAGTAACCTTTTGATTTTAGTTTTTCCTTAAGTTGTTCATACGCTAAAGCCAATGCCCCTTTACCATAAGGCTCTATACGCAGTGTTTGAAACTGGTACTCACCTCTAGGTGTGTAGACAGACACTGAACCCTCAACAACTATATGCATACCTCTTTCTATGCGAAATTTCATTTTAGCTACTGCTGAACGCCACATCACACACTTAATAGAGCTATCTTTATCTTTAATAGAGAAGTAGAGATGCCCTGAAGTATGATAAGTAGCAGAAGCCACCTCTCCTTCAATGAGTATATGCATAAAGGTAGCTTCAAGAAGAGATTTGATTTTAATATTGAGTGAGGAGACACTCATCATAGATTGAGACATAAATACCCCCGTAGGGTGCGTGATTACGCACCGATATAAATTTGCTGCGTGATTACGCACCCTACATTATTTCTTTTGTGCAACCAATAGTGTAGAAATTCCCATAGAAAACGACTTTGTGTATTGCATCTTAAAGCCTGCCTCTTCTAACTCTTTAGCTAACATTTCAGTTGTTAAAAACTCTTCAATAGACTCTGGGAGATATTGATACGCTTCATAATTTTTAGAGATAAATCCACCTATTTTTGGTAATACTTTTTTCATACCAAAATCTACAACTTTATCTACAATGCCACTTCTATCTTGTTTTGTAAATTCCAATATCACAACGATACCATTAGGCTTTAATGCACGGTAAAACTCTTCTAAAGCTTCTACTCTATCTACAACATTTCTAATACCATAAGAGATAGAGATCACATCTGTACTCTCATCGGCTATGGGTAACTCTTGTGCTTTACCCTCTATGAATTCTGCAAAATCCACTTTCTCTTTTGCCACTTCAAGCATACCTACTGATGGGTCAATACCTACATATTTATCTATAGTTACACCATTCTTTTGAGCTTGTTCTTTCCAGTAAATGAGTAAATCACCTGTACCTGTAGCCACATCTGTAACTTGACCTAACGCTTTTTTATCTAGTATTTCAAAAGCTTTATCACACCCTTTTTTACGCCATTGTATGTCAATACCCATACTCAACACCCTATTGGCTCTATCGTATGTTGATGCGATGTCATCAAACATCGTGACTATTTTCTCTTGTTTCTCTTGCTTATTAGTTAGTTTTTCAATGCCCAATTTGTCTACTCCATATCATTAAATCTACATCTTTTTTATCTTGATGTAGAAACTGTAAATTCATTGTAGTATTATAGGTTAAATTATTGGTAGATAGCTTAGGAGTCTGATAAATAAGCATCCAGTCAATTTTGCTTTTAAGTGCATTTAACATCCCCTCTCCACCCTCAACCATAATAAATGAAGGTTTTTTTAAAAAACTCAAATCATCCACAATACTAACTTCTCTACCATTTATTCCAAATAGAGGTATCTCTCTATCAAAATCATCCTCTTTAGAGTAAATCTTAATGTTGGGTGCATCTGCATCTGTAAACCTACAGTCTAACGTCGGTCTATCTACTCGTACCGTATTACCACCTATGAGCATACTACTACAGACAGCTCTGAGTTGATGAACATGAGTCAAGGAAGCCTGAGAACTTAAGTACCCTCCTCCAATACGTCCATTAGATGTTTGAGCTAACTTAAAAAGTACAAATGCTCTCTTTTGCCATATCATAAAAGGTTCAAGCAATGTTTTACACTTCTCTTCAAGTACACCTACATTAATTGTCGGGGAGAGGACACCTCGACCTACAATTTCCATACCACCATCATGCCCATCAATAGGGTCTCTAATACCTATCACTACTCTTTTGGGGGACAAGGTAGATAAAAGTGAAGCACAGGAGGGGGTTTTGCCCTGATGTGAACACGGCTCTAATGTTACGTATATAGTGCATTCAGAAAAAAAGTTTTGAGGTAATGCATTAAGAAAAGCATGTGCTTGATGTGATTCTTTTGGATCAAATTCTATGACAGAACCTGAAAGTACTTCATAAGCCTTAAGAAGAGCCAAAACCTCTGCATGAGAAGTACCTGCTTTTTGATGAGCTTCTATAGATAAAATCTTACCATCAAGAGTAACCACAGCCCCAACAGCAGGATTAGGATAAGTCAACCCTTGATATTCCCA
>JAYEHY010000118.1:0-8929 GCA_034659695.1 Campylobacterota bacterium
TAGTTTGGTCCACCACGTCTTACATAGATTTTAAGATCAACTTCTTTCATTTTGTCAGCGTATACTTCAAATGCTTGAATAATACCTGTAAATGTTTTAGCAACATCAGTAAAGTTAGCGATAGCTCCACCGATAATCATCACTTTTCCACGACCTTGAGGATCTTTTTCTCTTGTCATTAAGTCAAGAAGAGTCTCAGCATAGAATTTTGTTTCACCTGTAGTTGGTCCACCAGAGTACTCACCATAGTTAGCAAGATCATCAATACCAGCCATATCAGCAATAGTATCAGCATATACAACTGAAGCACCACCACCGGCTACCATAGTCCAGATACGAGCTTCTGGTTTAAGTAGTGTCAATTTCAATGATGCACCAGTTTTTGCATCAGCCTCTTCTACAGCTTCAACTTCTGGAGATTTTGCTTCCATACCAAATGCAGTAGGGTATTCAACATCGCCCCACTCATCTACCATCATAAATCCAGCAGTATCATCTAGTTTTGCGACCATATCGAGAAGCTCTATCTTGCTACCTTGCATTACAAATGGGTTAATTTCAAGATATGCGAAGTTGAGTTCACGATACGCTCTAAAGAAACCGATACAAAATTCAGCAAAATTTGCTTTATCTTTATCAGCTACGTCTTTAGGGACATTTGCTCTGATTTTCTCAGCAATTTCATCTTCTGTTGCAGTAATAGGGAATGGAATTTCTGTAACTTTCTCATCCCAATTTTCTTCAATTGCGATACCACCCTCAGCTGACATATAGATAACATCATCGTCACCTACACATGTAGCAGAAACATAATACTCTTCAGATTGTTCGTGAGGAGTAAATGGTTCAACAATAAAATTAGTTAACATATCTACAGATGGCTCACCTGTAGGAGTATCCCCATCAAATGAGAAATAAACTTTTTGCTCACCAGTAGCTTTTTCATCTATCCAACTTGCAGCTTTTGCTAAAG
Source organism: Campylobacterota bacterium (assembly GCA_034659695.1). GTDB lineage: Bacteria > Campylobacterota > Campylobacteria > Campylobacterales > Sulfurovaceae > Sulfurovum. The sequence goes on from JAYEHY010000118.1 coordinate 974, forward strand.
ATACATCACCTGGCTTAGCATCTCTAAAAAGAACTAAGTCATTCATACCTCTTTTCCCAAATAACATATCTGGTTTTGCAACCAATGTTTTTTCATTTAACCAAGACTTTGTTTTTGCTGTTTCCAATAATTCAGAACCATTTTGAACCATTACAGTTTCATATGCATAGGTAAAATCTGGAAAGTATTTATCCCAATGTTTTGCTAAAATTGACTTTGCGTCGTATTCTCTAATCGCTTTTTGAGCCATCGAGTTCTCCTTTTATTAAGTTCTTATTATTTTATCACTAGATAGATTTATCTTTTGTGTGGGTAATGTAAACTATAAGTAGAAAGCAGCAACTGTGTATTTTAGAAACAGATTAACGGTCTTTATTTTGCTCTGAGCAAGGAGGAATGCCATAATACTTTAATTGATAACTTTTTCGTCCTTTTATATAGTCGTTACAAGTTATACTCTCTGCTTTTAATTGTTCAGATAAGAGATATGGTTCATAGATACCTTTTGCAAAATGTCTGTTAGTGTCAGAGGTAGCATAAAATGATGTTTTATGAAAAATAATCACAAAAGCACTTAAAGCTAAAGATCCTATAACTGTGTAAAATCCACGTTTATAATGCTTTTGAAACTTTGGAAGACGTACACGAACACTATGATTAAATACATCCAACATCAAAACAATAGCAATCATTGCATAAGGGGCAAAATCTGTAATATAGACACGTTGACGAATGGAAAGCAGTAATGAAAAAGCAAAAGCAGTAAAGGAGATATACCAAATAAGTGTTTTTTTCTCTCTAAGTAAAATACGGTACATTACATAAAAAAAATAGATAAATAGTAATGGAGAGAAAACTATAGCATAGAGACTAAATATCTCTGCAAAATGTCCAGAAGGTCTTCCTCCTATTTCTATGCCCTTTGATAAATAGATAAAAGCTAGGATAAATGATGTAGATACAATGATGAGTTTTTTCTCTTTATTTGCTACAGCATAAAATAGTATAGCTACAAAAAATATAATAGAAGCTTCATGAATAAAAAAGAGTGCAAGCATAATAAAAGGCAATACTACAAAATGCCTTTTTTCATAAAGTAATACAAAAAGTAACACAAGCGGTAATACTATAATAGCTACATTTACTAATGTTGTAGCCGTTAATATACCAGGTAAGAACATAAAAATAAATGTAGATAAATATGCATCTTTTTCTTTAGAAAAATAACGATAGCTAAGTTCATAAAAAAGCCATACGGTTAAAAAGCCAAAAAAAAGATAAAATATTCGTAATCCAATAACACCAGAAATTAGACTTTCACCCCATCTCATAAATGATGCAACTATATCTTGTGATGTGTAGAGTATCTTTGCTTCATGAGGACTAATAGGAGTAGTAATAGCCAAATAAAAAACAGCAACAGCATAAAAAAGAACTGCTAAAAGAAAGTACTGTTTTTTCATAAAATATTTTATAGTTTCAAAAAGTTATCTAACATTTCATGTCCATACTCACTCATGATGGACTCTGGGTGAAACTGTACGCCATAAATAGGTTTATTTTTAATCTGCAGTGACATAATTTCATTATCATCTTTACTATGTGACGTTGCAATGATATGCTCTGGTAAATTTTCTTTATTAACTGTCAAAGAGTGATAACGTGTAGCTCTAAACTCATTTGGCAGATCTTTAAAGATAGGTGTTTGTGTATCTACCTCAACTTGTGACGTTTTACCATGCATCATATTTTTGGCACGTATTACTTCTCCACCAAAAGCTTGTGCAATACTTTGATGCCCTAGACAAATACCAAATATAGGCGTAGTGTCTGCAAACTCTTTTATCACTTCTAGTGTTACACCTGCTTCATCTGGAGTAGCAGGACCAGGAGATAAAATAATTTTATCAGGATTTAATGCCTTTATCTCCTCAATAGTCAACTCATCATTACGAATAATCTTCAAATCCGCACCAAGCTCTCGGCAATACTGCACTACATTGTAAGTAAAACTATCGTAATTGTCTATCATTAATATCATCTAATCTCTTCCTTCAAATCTTCTGACCAAAAAAACTCTATCCAGCTTTTAGGTTCTTTTACATACCAATTTGGTGTTATTTTAGCAGTTTTTTTATAAAAAAGTGTGGCTGTAACAAAAGTGATACTTGGATATTTTGAATTAAGTACTTTTAATACCTTAACTAATGTATCTCCTGAATCTACAATATCATCGACTATTAAAACTTTTTTTGCTGTTTTTAATTCTGGAATATTAAACACTTCAACACTCTCTTGTTTATCAGTGCCATTGTAACCTATGGTATTGATACTATAAACTTCTCTTAAATCATAATATTCACCTAGCATTTGCCCCATAGATAAACCACCTCTAGCAATCCCTAAAATAGCATCAAAAGGTTGGTCAATCCTTTTGATTAATATTTTTAAATCCTCTTTATATTCGGTATAGGAGTAGTAAGTCTTAATCATAAGTTTTTAACTCATTATATAAACTATCACGTTCTACAGGAGTAAAACCTGAGTTTTTTATAAGTGCAATAAAATCATCTAGGTTCATACCTTTTGCACTAGCTGCTCCTGCTGCTGCTTGGATAGACTCTTTTTCTATAGTTCCATCAAGATCATCTGCACCAAATTCCTGGGCTATAAGTGCCAGATTGATGGAAGCAGTTACCCAGTATGCTTTGATATGTGGTATGTTGTCTAATATAATACGAGATATGGCATACGTTTTAAGTATCTCCTGACCTGAAGGGAATTCTTTAACTTTTAAAAAGTTGTTATCTTTTTGATACACAAGAGGTATAAATGCATTAAATCCCTCTGTTTTATCTTGTAAATCTCGTAGTCTTATCATATGATCAATACGATGTGCTCTTGTCTCAACATGTCCAAAAAGCATCGTAGCATTACTCTCTTTTCCTCTTTCATGCCATTTTTGATGAATTTCAAGCCATTGGTCTGAAGTAACTTTACCTTTACACAGATATTCACGTACCTTTTCATCAAATATTTCTGCACCGCCGCCAGGCATAGAGTCAACTCCACTCTTTATCATAAGATCTAAGACTTCATCATAAGAGATACCATATTCTCTCGTTAAGAAATCTATCTCTGCTGCTGTCATAGCTTTTATGTGTAACTCCGGAAAGGTCTCTTTTATTTTTCTAAAAGCTCCCATATACCACTCTACGCCATCGTTAGGATTATGTGCAGAGACGATATGCATCTCTTTTGCACCCGTACTTGCAGAGTGTTTTACAATTTTTAAAATCTCCTCATGCGTCATGGTATATTGGTCAGGGTTTTTTCTACTTGCAGAGTAAGCACAAAATTTACAGATATCTGCACAGACATTGGTAGGATTAATATGACGGTTGATATTAAAGTAACTTTTCTTACCATATTTCTCTTGGCGAATTTTATCTGCGAGTTCACCTAAAGTATAAAGATCTAAATCATAAAGTAATTCACCCTCTTCTTGTGTAAGTCTTACTTTGTTACGTACTTTTTCAATTAAAACTTGTTTTTGTGTCAAATCCATCTGTATCAATCCATAGTTATTTTTTGGTATTATACCACTATAAGATTATGGAGAGTATATTGGATAATGTAAAAGCACAAATAGAAGAACTACTATACGAAAATGCTGCAGATTTTCAAATAGCCAAAGTACTTAAAAAAGATATTAAACTCTACTTTGATACGCTTGAAGAGACTTTTGCTAACACAGGAGGTAAAGACTTTCTTGTAAAGCATACTAAACGAATAGATAATGTTATAAAAATTATTTACAAGGTTGCACTTAGATCTATGTTTGGTGACTATGCTCCTATGAAAAACTCCGTGCCTATTGGACTTGTTGCACTAGGTAGTTATGGCAGAGAGCAACTATGTGTCCATTCTGATATAGATTTAATGATAGTTTATAAAGAGATTCCTGGATATAACATTAAAGAGATGATAGAGAAAATACTTTATATTCTTTGGGATACAGGGCTTAAACTTGGTCACCGTGTACATACTATTGAAGAGTTATATGAGGTCTCTAAAACAGATATAACTATTAAAACTGCACTTATTGAGTCACGTTTTATAGAAGGTTCACATTTTATTTGGGTAGATACACAAAATGCTATTAGTAAAATACGCCATGATGATATTACAGCTTTTATAGAACTTAAACTTGAAGAACAGAGAATAAAACACCGTAAGTTTCCCCTTACTATGGAGCCAAATTTAAAAGATGGTGTAGGGGGTTTTCGTGATGCAAACTTAGTTTTTTGGATAGGGAAAGCTATTTATAATGTAGATAATATTAAAAACCTTCCCTCTTCAATAGTTAATGAAAAAGAGTATCGTGCTTTTAGAATAGCTTTGGAGTTTCTATTTCGTGTACGTTCTGCATTGCATTTAGCTACATCTAAAAAAGAAGATAAATTGCGTCTTGACCTTATTCCTAGTATTGCAAAACTGCTTAGGTATGATGAAAATAAACAAGGTCATATGAAGTTTGCAAAGAAAGTGACTGAAAGTCTTAAAATTGTTAGACTCTACAGTACTATTTGGTTAGATAAACTTACAAAAGAGTATCTTATTGTTGACAAAAATTTAAATTTTATCTACCCTAAATCAAAAGAGTTTGAACCACTACTCAGAGAGTTATCTCAACATGCACAAAAACCTTTTTATGCACACTCATCTTTTCATCAGACACTTCTTCTTGCAAATAAACCAGAACGTCCAGGCAAAGCTATTTATAAAATAATAGCAAAGTTTTTTCACCAACCCTACTCTTACTATATTTTAAGTGCACTCTCATTTTCAAGACATTTAAAATATGTTATACAACCTATTAAAAAAGTAGTTGACCTTCCACAGTTTGATGGCTATCATGAGTACGCTGTAGATATACACTCTTTAAAATCCGTCTATCATTTAGAACATATAGAAGATACTTTTATACAAGATTTGTTTAAAAACCTTGAGAATGAAGAGAAAGCTTTGTTAAAACTTGTGACTTTTCTACATGATGCAGGAAAAGGACGTAAACGAGATCATCATGCTGTAGGAGCTTCACTATTTAAAATCTTTGCTAATAAACTATACATAGACCCTAAGTTGATTAAAATAGGAGAGACACTGATACTTTACCATACCCTTATGAGTAATATTGCTCAAAGGGAAGACCTTTACAATGAAAAAGTGATATTGAGTTTTGCTTCTCATTTTAAAACGAAAAAACTTTTAGATATGATTTATATTCTTACTTATGCCGATATGAAAGGGGTAGGAGAAGGTACCTATAATTCATTTAATTCACGACTTATAAAAACACTTTACCTACGTTCTACAGAAGTATTAAATCATACCGTGATACTTGATGAAGCTGCAAAACGTATTAAAAAAGAGCAAACACTTAAAAAGAGTGCGACTTTTCTTAAACTTAAGAAGAGTGAACAAAAAAAGATTTTACAAATACCTTCAAACCTACTCTTTTTACGTTACAAACCAGAGAGAATTGTAGCGGTTGCAAAAAAAGGATTTCAAACCATAAAATATAATTTTTCACTTAGCAATAAAAATTATCTTACTGTTGAACTTATTCGTACAGACTCATTTAATTTAGGCTATTTTTTAAGTAAACTCTCCAAGCTTGATGTCGTTAATATGGATATATGTAAACTATTTGATAATTTAAAATATTTTAAAATAGATTTTTCAGTAAAAGTAGATAATGAAGATATACTACTCATCGAGGAGATACTGCATGACTCATTTGACAACAGTAAAAAAAGTAAACTTCATCTACCTGTCATTCAAAAAAATGAGGTAGAGATTGATTGTGAATATTCAAAAAGCTATGCGATGATGCGTCTAAATACAACCAATCAAAAGGGTTTACTTGCCTACATTATTAATCTATTCGATGAACTTGATATAGATATAGTCTCCGCTAAGATACATACACTTAAATATAGTGTACGAGATATTTTTCTCATCGAGAAGAATGGAAACTTTTGTCATAATACAGATAAAATAATTGATAAACTTACAGAGGGAAATAAATAGATGTGTGGAATTGTTGGATATATAGGACCCAAAGAGAAAAAAGAGATACTACTTGATGGTTTACAAGAACTAGAATACAGAGGTTATGACTCAGCAGGTATTGCCATTATAGAAGATAAAAAACTTCATGATTTTAAGGCTATTGGTAAACTTGAGAACTTACGAGAAAAAACTAAAACTTACGAAAGTAAAGGCTTTGGTGTTTCCATAGGTCATACTCGCTGGGCAACGCATGGTAAACCAACAGAACTCAATGCTCATCCACACTTAGGTGAGTACTCTTATGTGGTACATAATGGTATTATTGAAAACTACCAAGAACTCAAAGAGGAGTTACAAGCAGATGGTGTCACCTTTCTAAGTCAAACAGATACAGAGACTATTGTACATATATTTGAAAAATTACACAATACAATAGATGATGCTTTTTCAGCATTTGAAAAAACCATAGAAAAACTTGATGGTGCATATGCTACACTGCTTATTACTCAAGCCAACCCAGAGACTATTTACTTTGCTAAACATGGTTCACCCATGCTCATAGGTTTTGACAATGATGAAGTCTATTTTGCCTCATCAGATACACCTATCATTGGTAAAGCTACAGAAGTTTACTACCTAGAAGATGGTGAATACGGATATGCAAAAGATGGTAAGGTTACACTTTTTGATGCTAATGGCAAAAGAGATTTTACTAAACAAGCACTGACCGCCAACAAAGTATTAGCACAAAAAGATGGGTATCGTTTCTTTATGGAAAAAGAGATTTATGAACAAGGTCGTGTCATGTCAGAGACTATGATGGGTCGTGTTCTTGATGATGCCATTGCTCTTGATGAACTCGATAGTGACTTCTTTGAGGGAATCTCAGCTATCAAAATCTGTGCTTGTGGTACCAGTTATCACTCTGCCCTTACCTCAGCTTACCTTTTTGAACGTATTGCAAAAGTGAGATGTGACATTGAAATAGCTTCTGAGTTCAGATATAAAGAACCTCTATTGACTTCTGATACCCTTTTCATCACTATATCTCAAAGTGGAGAGACAGCTGATACACTTGAAGCCCTAAAAATGGCAAAAAGAGCAGGTCTTAAAAGTCTTAGTATCTGTAATGTAGACAACTCCTCCATCGTTCGTGAAAGTAATGCAGCCATTCTTACACGTGCAGGTATAGAAAAAGGGGTTGCTAGTACTAAAGCTTTTGCTACCCAAACTATGGTACTTTGGATGCTAGCTCTCTACATGGGACAAGAGAAAAAGAGCATCACTAAAGAAGTATTACATAAAGAGATAAATGCAATGCTTCATACACCTAAAGCTCTCATTGTTACAGATGATTTACATGCAAAACTACACCGTCTCTCTAAACGTTACCTTCACGGACATGGTTTCTTCTTCATCGGACGTGATATCTTTTTCCCTTTAGCACTAGAAGGGGCATTAAAACTCAAAGAGATTAGCTACATGCACGCAGAAGGTTACCCTGCTGGTGAGATGAAACATGGACCCATTGCATTAGCCGACAGCGAACTCTTTACCATAGCACTTATGCCAAAAACCATGCACTATGATAAGATAAAATCTAATGTAGAAGAGCTAAGTGCCAGAGATGCCACCATCTGTGCCATCTCTCCCCTACCCTTTGATCTAGCCGATGACTTCATACAAACTAAATATGACTCTCACCCTATGCTAGAGTTTTTTGAGATGATGGTAGTGACACAACTGCTTGCACTAGAAATTTCTGTGAGATTAGGAAACGATGTAGATATGCCTAGGAACCTAGCTAAGTCTGTGACAGTAGAGTAAATATTAAATGGGTTATGCTATCAATGCTAAGTCTATATTATCATCAAGTTT
>JAYEHY010000119.1:0-31589 GCA_034659695.1 Campylobacterota bacterium
ACTAACACACCATCTTTCAACCATTCAGTGGAGGTAACACTACCATCTACATCATTTGCTACACACTGAAGAGATGCACTCTCTCCCTCTATAATAGTTTGGTCTGCTCCTGCATTGACTACTGGTGCTTGGTTTGGTGCTTCTACGGTGAGCGTTAATGCATCACTATTTGTTGCTCCATCATCATCTGTTGCTTTACAACTATAGACATAACTACCTACTGCTAAGGTACTTGGTGTGGTATATCTATCTTGTGATGATACTAACACACCATCTTTCAACCATTCAGTGGAGGTAACACTACCATCTACATCATTTGCTACACACTGAAGAGATGCACTCTCTCCCTCTATAATAGTTTGGTCGACTCCTGCGTTGACTACTGGTGCTTGGTTTATAGTTTCAGGATTAAATGTAGCATTGATATGGTTCGTAATTAAAGCATTACTACCTGAAGAGTTTACAAAATGTACATTTTGTAGATTGATAGTATTATTTGTATCAGCATCTAAGGCTTTAAACTTTAGAAGGGCTATAAGCCCTGTTCCTTCAGGGGCTATGGCTTCATCTGTACCTACAAGTGCATTAGAGATATTGATAATACCTGCCCCAGTTTCAACTGCTTGAAACCCTATGGTAGTACCACCATTCTTTTTAAGAAGATTATGAAGCCCTCCAAAACTATTGTCTTCAGCTGTAGCTATGAGTGCTAATCTACTTGCATCAAAAGAGACTTCAACTTGATAGGTATCAAGATTCTCAACATTTTGGGCAACAACTGCTATCCACTTTTCTGTATTTGTACTTACTACTTCTGATGTCTCTATATCTGTATGGGTTACTGTGTCTTGATCATAGCCATTTGTCGTATAGTCTAAGTCTATGGCTACACCTGAAGAGGAAGTAACATAAGTACTCTCTCCTTTTAATAAAAACCCACTTTTTGCTCCACTCATGCTTACAAAAGTTTCACCTACAACACTAAAGTTTGTACTGTTAGTTCCTGTAGAGACTCCTCCCATACTAGAAAGAACCTCAGATTCATTTGAGTAATTTCCAGCTAAAAGTGTAGAGGAGATAGAAGTAACTAGTAAAGCATTTACCAATAGCTTTTTCATTTTATTGCCTCTTTCATTGTCTTTAATTCCATTTTTAATGTATTTACTTCTTTACTCAACTCTTTAATCGCATTCAGCATCGCCCAAATAATAGGGTCATTATTGACAGTCAAATATCCATTTTCATTTTCAGTTACAGCATCAGGAATCACTTTTTGTACCTCTTGAGCAATCACACCTACATAGGTCTCTTCTGATGGTAATTTTAGAGGATTGTCTTTTTTATAGTTATAGTAAATAGGTTCAATGGTATTTACGGTTTCTAGTCCATTGGCATAAGACTTACCTATATCTTTGAGTCGTCTATCGGAACTAACAGACCATGAACCACCACCTGGTTTATATGCATCTGCTTCAGCATAGACATCTCCAACAAGATCAATATCTCCTCCATAAGATATGATTTTTAATGTATGATTATTTGCATCACCTGTTCCATAAATACTACCATGTAAAATTTTATCCTCATCATATACTTTTAATCGACCATCATAAACACTAATATTTCCGATTACACCAAGTTCTGCATATACTTGAGGATTTGAATCTAAAGAACCTATATAAACATCATCATCAATCCTAGCTCCTAATTCTAAATAAAGTATATCTTTAAAAGTTTTTCGTCCTTTAATAAAAGGTTGATAACTTGTCATATCAACAAAATTAGAAGTATTTGGAATAGTAGGTTTATTCGTTAAGTCATTATAACTACCACTCGTACCCACAGCAGAAATTTGAGCTTTTGTATAATAGTTCCCAGCTACAGAAGACCAAACAGGGTCACTCTCTGCACTTAAGTACCCTGCACTTGCATGGTTGCCCCAACTTGTTGCGGTATTCCAATTGGTAATACTGGTACTTGTAATATTTTTCGCAGCACTAGCACTAAAAATAGGGTCTGTTTCAGCCGTTGGTGAAGCTGAACCTTCATCATCTACACCATCGGCAAAACCTGCTGGTACATTGGTAAGATTATTCCAATCCAAATAATGACTGGCAACATTTCCACTTAATTTATCTGCATCTTTTGCATTTTGGGCTACGAAGGCATACCCTACAGAGAGTACATCTAGTGTAGGTGTGAGGTCTTCTCCCTCAACAGATATTTGCAAATCAACATTACTCCCTGTAGAAAAAGCTGATACTGGTATGGGGTTGATAGACCCTAGTTGTACACTATATAGTCCACCGTCTATAGTAACATTAGAATGAGTCTCTGTCCATCCACTACTCAATGAAAATGTGATGCTTTTAGTACCATTTACTGCTACTCCTGCATCTAAGAGTTTACCTTGATAGGAGATTTTACTAGGAATATCTATAGCATAAGAGCTAGTGCTTAAAACTACAGTAGCCATAAAAGCTACTAAGCTTGTTAATTTTGGTTTGTGTATATTGTACATTTTTATTTCCTTAATAAATTTAATTGTTTTAGTTTAAAAAACTACTCTAGCCAATGATCTGCCAATACTCCTAAGTCAAGATAGTTAATGACTTGTATGCCTGCGTCTGCTGTGGTATCCAAATTTACCAATGGATTCCAGTTTGGACTATTTTCATCCAGTAACCAATGATCTGCCAATATGCCTAAGTCAAGATAATCCACTATATTATCATCATTGAAATCCCATGGTCTAGGATTAGGCTCAGGGAGTGTATCAATTTGGGAGAGATAAGACTCTAGCTCACTTTGTGTACCTTCAAAAATATTTTTATCTACATGTCCACTGATTCCTGATACGGAACCTGTCCAACTATTTTGCCAAAATAACCAATCATTCCAATGAGAAGGTGTAGGTCGAGTAGTACTAGGATTTGCAATCCATAATTTATAGTTGGAAGCTAATCGTGCATCTACATAATTATGTGTAAAGTCTTGATTCATATAAAATATGGGTTCTACTCCCAGTAATAACTCTACTTCTTCGGCAAAAACCAATAACCAATCTGTTAAAGTGGTTTTGGTATAACAGCCTAAAAGTCCTCCTGTACAGTAAGTATCAACATTAGGTGCATTTTCTATATCTATCGCAGGGGGGAGTAGTTCATGTGCTTCATAATATGGACGAATAAAAGAGACAAAGAATGCAGCTTCTTTTTTTGCTTCTGCTATCCCTCTATTGATATCTGGTCTAACAAAATGGTAAGGGGCAACTAACATTCCTGCATTGAGTGATGCAGTCATATTTTCTCTGTATCTTGCATCAAGTCCATCATAGACAATAAGCTCTTCCTCACTAAGCCCTTCAAAATACCCCTCTGTTGATTTAATATAGGCAAAATCTATAGCATCTGCTTTTACATTTGACCAATTAATTAAACCTTGATCATCACTGACATCAATACCATTCGCTGTTTGCGATACTGTAAACGGTTGAGAAAACCCACCTACTGCAGTTCCTTCTGCATTCCATATGGCGACTTTAATAGTGTAAGTTCCTAAATTTAGTCCTGTAGGAACTGTCCAAACTACAGAGGTATCGTTCGAAGGATTATTTTGACCTAAACATCCACCTGAACCAGTAGCACCTCCTGCACTACAGCTTGCTGATAGCACTGAAGATGTATTGATTGGGTTTACTCCTGTTTCATCATAAAGCATATACATATATTGATATTGATTAGTACTATTCCATGATATAGTTGCTGACTCTCCTGCACTTAATGTTGTATCAGAGATGGATGTATTACTGATGGTTGGTAGTATTGCTGTTTGCGATACTGTAAACGGTTGAGAAAACCCACCTACTGCAGTTCCTTCTGCATTCCATATGGCGACTTTAATAGTGTAAGTTCCTAAATTTAGTCCTGTAGGAACTGTCCAAACTACAGAGGTATCGTTCGAAGGATTATTTTGACCTAAACATCCACCTGAACCAGTAGCACCTCCTGCACTACAGCTTGCTGATAGCACTGAAGATGTATTGATTGGGTTTACTCCTGTTTCATCATAAAGCATATACATATATTGATATTGATTAGTACTATTCCATGATATAGTTGCTGACTCTCCTGCACTTAATGTTGTATCAGAGATGGATGTATTACTGATGGTTGGTAAAGCAGGTGCTTGTGTCACAGTAAACGACATATTCCCACTACTTGGATAACGTGTTGTACCTTGGGCATTACTTGCTTCTACATACCAATAGTTTGTACCATTGTTATTCATTTTACCACTAACATAAGGAATAGTCACTTCCATATATCCACCACTAATATTACCTACTGTATTAAAGCTAATGCCTGAATCATCATCATAATACACTGTTCCACTAGTTGCATCACCGACTGCTATACGAAGTACTTGTCCTGATGCTCCTTCTGATACGGTTGCTCCATCTGTTGGGTTTGGATTCGAGATAATTGGTAGTATTGCTGTTTGCGATACTGTAAACGGTTGAGAAAACCCACCTACTGCAGTTCCTTCTGCATTCCATATGGCGACTTTAATAGTGTAAGTTCCTAAATTTAGTCCTGTAGGAACTGTCCAAACTACAGAGGTATCGTTCGAAGGATTATTTTGACCTAAACATCCACCTGAACCAGTAGCACCTCCTGCACTACAGCTTGCTGATAGCACTGAAGATGTATTGATTGGGTTTACTCCTGTTTCATCATAAAGCATATACATATATTGATATTGATTAGTACTATTCCATGATATAGTTGCTGACTCTCCTGCACTTAATGTTGTATCAGAGATGGATGTATTACTGATGGTTGGGGGAGGAGATGTCGCATCAGTATAAAACATGGCTGCATATTCATCGGCACCACCACTTAAGCTTTTAGGAGAATTTCCAAGTTTTAATCTATCGATTGCCGTTGTATTTAAATTTTCATAAAGAACTAAATGTAAATGAACACAGTTTTCATCTGTTTGTATTGGTAAGTCTGGTAATCCACTGTCTCCTACTGTACCTAGTGGTGTTCCTACTGATACCACCTGATTATTTGTTACAAATACTGTGTCCATATGTGCATATCGAAGTGCAAAACTATTATCTATTGATGACTGTATAATGACTTCTTTACCATAAGCTCCAATATTTCCATTAACATCAGCTAATAATACTGTCCCTGAAAAAGAAGATATAATCTCTGCACCCCTATCTCTATCACAAGATGTTGAAGGTTCATATCCAGCAGACAATCCATAATTTAAATTCCAATCATCAGCATAAGTATCACTTCCTTTGTGCCAATCACTTCCTGTAGCATTATACCAATTAGATTTATCATCATTAATAGGCCAATATATATGTGACACCCCATCTAAATTTAAAGAAAAATTGGTGGCAAATAGTTGTATTCCAAATATTGAATATAGTATAATTAAAAAAAATTTTATAAAACCCTGTTTCATTATGCACTCCTAAATAATAGTTTTAAGTTAATACGACTAAAATAACTGATTAATAAAAAATACCTTACCCACCTCATATCCAAAAATTTTATTATATGAATAATATTTTTTTGAGTTTTCTTTATCACTTTCATTTTTCATCCTTTAGGTTAAAACAATTATAATCATAAAGAATGTAAATTACAATAGCAATGAAAATAGTAAAGATAGCGAACTATATAAGAATAATTAGAATATAATAAGAATAACTAGAATTTTTATAGAATATTAAGAGCTAAATAGAGTAAAATTTAGAATATTTGATTTATTTTACAAATTTTTACTTTTTATCCTATGTTACCATTTGTTACAAAAATAAATTCAAAAGGTTAAAAAATGGAAGAAATAGAAATCCCATTATTTACACGAAAGATAAGACACCTCTATAAAGAATTAAAATATAGCCCTAAAGATTTTTCTGAACTTTTTTGGAATAGAGATAGTGGAAAATCTTTAGCTTCAAGACAAAAAGCTGTTATTGGAAACTGGAAAGAAAAAGGTATTCATAAGCCAAACAATTTTGAGTCTGATTTTCCAAAATATGATATTTATACAAAATTTATCGCAAATGGAAAATTTGCCTTTAACAAAGACGCATTTTTAAAAGATAGCTATGAAGATTTTGTCCATAGAGTAGATAGTTACATCCAACATCGAAGTTATGATAAAGAAGAGCTTCAATTTGAGTATAAATATATCTATTACTTTGATATTATTACTAAAGAGATAAACTATTTGACAATAGAACTTCTTGAACCATTTAACCATGAATCTAAAACCAAAATAAAAATAACTCCATCTGAGATGTATGAAAATGTTATTCCTTACTATGGAACACTCGAAAACATAGACAACTATTATTACTTATCATTGGGTAATGATTTTGAAAAACTTTCTTTTTATTTTACTATTAACAAAAGTGTAATCAATGCAAGTATTTTGTATGGGCTAAGAATGGGACTAACATACGACAACAGACGATTACCTATCACTGCTAAAAGCATTTTTACACAAGAGATACTCCAAGCACTTGAAAAAGATAAACTTTTTTTGCACTTAAATGAGAGTGAGTATTTAGTAGAAGAAAATTTATATTTCCATAAAAGTACCAATACAGAATTACTTTGTATAGATAAAATGAAACAAACCATTGAGAATTTGACATCCTCTACTCAAAGAGTCAAACATATTTATGATAATGCAAGCTCTAATGACATCTATTTTAATATCTACTATAAATCATTTCAAGCTCTCAATAAAATAACGCAAAGAGTATCTCAAGGACGCACTTATTTTGTATCAAGTAGAGAAAGGTCTACAAATATTTTTTTAACTATGATTACAAAAGAAGAAAATGCTTCTTGTAATATTGTAGAACCTGTTTTTAAAAATCCCTCTTCAATGTTTCATGATAAAAATAATCTAAAAATGCAAAAAGATATTGAATTAAATATTAAACTGGCTAAGTCAGGCTTAAAGATTCATAGAATTCTTGTGATAGATAAGAACTATACCATAACAGGGTATTTTAGAGAAATTGTCAATAAGATGATAGCTAGTGGCATAAAAATAAATGTCGTAGAGAAAGAGAAGATTGAAAACTATGTAGGGAGCTACGATTTTATTTATAATGCAACAGTAGGTATAGCAGGCTATAGAAATGTTGGAGAGAGAAAATGTTATTTTAAAATTTCAAAAGACCCTGATAAAATTAAAAATTTAAGCGATAATTTTAACAAAATTGAAAAGGAAAGTTATGCTATTGAAGATTTTCCAAATAGACCTATATATCCAAATGATAAAATTTTAACTAAACTTTTAGGAGAATGGTACTATTACTTTTATGGCTCTATGAAAGAAAAGGATAAAACTAAAATTTGGGATGTCATGGTTACCATTAAACCTAATAAAGAGGTAAAGTATATAGATAGTATGACGAAAGAAACTCTTCTTCATGGCACTCTTGATACCACATTTAATACACTGCAATCATTTATTAAAGCTACTGCTTATAAGTCAAAAAATTTATCTCTTATGATTTTTGACAATAAAGAGATACACAAAGATATATTTAAAGTACAGACCATAGATAAAGAACATGGATTACAAAGCAGTATGGCTATCTTTGGTATTTTTTCAAAAGTTGAATTAAATACAGAAGAGATTATTGAAGCACTAGGAAGCGATGCTAATCATACACAATTAATTGAGAAACGAGATTTTGATAAAAGAGTGAATGATTTGAATAATAGGGTTAAAGATAGGATTATTTAATAGAGATCTTGCAAAACTAAAAACATGCTAAATTACAAATTACTAAATTACGGGTCAGGCGTTAAAATTACGGATCAGACGTTGAATATACACTTTTAAAATTACGGGTCAGACGTTGAATATACACTTTTTAAATAGGTTACATTTGTACTCAAAGAATTAAAAGTAAATATTCAACGCCTGACACGGTCACACCCTACGGTTTAAAATTTATAACTGCCCAGTTTCACCACGTTATACCCTCTATACATACATAAATTGAGATAAAAATATAATTGTAATAACAAAGCTAAATGGTAAAACATGACTTTTAAAAACCAAAGGTTGGATTTTTAAATAGACTTGCAAAAAGCCTCTTGTACCAAGCCAAATACCTAAAAAAGCTTTAAGAGAAAGGAGCATTTGGAACCTTGTGAGTCCCTCTTCTCCTATGGGTCCATATACTTGAGAAATAAGGTACAAACCTGTGATAACTGCTACGATAAGACTAGGTGGCACGACATTACGTACATACTTCATAAAAGATTCTCTTATAGCAGTGTGCTCTTCTGTCGTAAATGATTTTTTGATTTTAACTAAAAAGAGATTATCTACGATAAGAAACCCACCATAAATAAATGCTGCGAAAAGATGAATGGTTTTAACAAGTACAAAAAACATAGTAAGCCTTAAAATAATATAACGAAATTATAGTAAATAACCCCTATAAAATCTTTGATATGCCTCAACTATTGTTGACAAAAGTTTGAGAGAAGAATGTATCTACCACTTCTCTCATTTCTGAAGCATTTTCTATGGTATTGACAAGGTTTCTAAATACAGATGCACCTTGATACCCTGCTTTGGAGTAAGTGTGTAGATGTTTACGAAAAATAACTGCTCCATAGATACCGTAATGAGCTATCATTTGGTCAAAATGTTCTAGTACTACCTTGTGTATGAGTTCGGAGGAAACCTCCTCTAAGCCCTCTCTCATTTGATGAAATATCCAAGGTTTACCTACGGCTGCTCTTCCGACCATCACACCATTGGCACCTGTATGTTCTAATACCCATTTTGCTTTAGCTGGGCTGTCAATATCGCCATTAGCAATTACTGGAATACTAATGGCATTTTTTATCTCTGCTATAGCATCGTAGTCAACAGCTGCTTTATATCTACCTGCTTTAGTTCTACCATGCACTGCAATAAAATCTGCACCATTGTCTTCACAGACTTTAGCTATATCAATGTGGTTTTTTTCATCAAATCCTAAACGTATTTTTACAGAAGTGTACTCTTTATTGGAGTATTTTTTAATGGTTCTTATTGTCTCAGCCATTTTAGGCAAGTCAGTTAGAAGTGAAGAACCTTGAAGGTTGTTTACTATTTTAGGTGCGGGGCAACCACAGTTTAAGTCTATTATAGAGACACCCTCCAGGGTGTTAATATACTCAATTGCTTTTTGCATAACAATTTGGTCTGAACCAGCAAGTTGAATGCTGTATGGATCTTCAAGGGGACTTTTTTCCAACATTTTAATAGTACGTTTACTTTGAAATGCTAGAGCATTAGAGCTTATCATCTCACTTACAGTAAGATCAACACCAAACTTTTTAACAACGGAACGAAAAGGAAGGTCTGTAAAGCCCGCAAGAGGGGCTAAAGCATAGAGAGGTTGCGAAAAATCTAATTTCATTTACAAATAGAGTCTGTATCTATAAGATCTTCAAGCTTAAACAGTTTATGATCTTTTTTAAGTTCATATAAAGCCCTAAATTTAATAAACTCACTATCATCTTGCTCATCAAGGTATGCATTTACTTCATCAAGAAGTTCATACTCAAAAAGTAGATAAAGGTAAGCATTCTGTGCTTTACTATTCTCATCTTGATAACGCTTAAAGAGTGCTAGGTTTTCATCTGGTCTAAACTGTTTTTTTGTAACATTTGCTATTTCAACAAAGTCTCTACAGCTTAGTTTTAGACCATTGATAAATTCATTAAGGATTTCACTGTTTAAACCCATATCTTCCTCAAAGTTTGCTCTTGACAACATCACTTTAAAGTTTTGAACATCAAATACTTTTGCATACTTACGTGCTTTATAAAAAGTCTCTTTTCTAGCAAAAATCTCTAATGCCTGTGCTTGTACTAACTCTGAGAACTTTGAGGAAGACTTCATTACCTCTTCAACAAATTCACTGTCTGTTTCTAAACGATTGAGTCTATTTTGAATAAGATGAGGATTTCCTTCATTAAATACTTTTGTCATTTTATGTTCTTTAAGGTCAACATACTCACCATTATTAATTTTTGTAATAATATTTACGACTCTAGTTAGTCTATTATTAAGCCCTTCTATACTGTCAACTATTGTTAAAGATGATTTTCCTAAAAGTACAGCAGAACTTTTTACTTCATCCATCATATACTTTTGCTCTTTAGGTTCATTTAGCAATGACCAATAGAGTGCATCATCTAAGCTTGTTGCATCTTTTTGCCATTTTTTAAGTTTAAAGTAGTTTTTCATAGTATAAAAAAACATATGAATTACAGTAAAGACAAATAAAACTGCCATAGGTAAAATAATCCACACTGCAACAGGAAAATTAAAGTTAATCCCCAATACTTCTACAATATAGTTATTTGGGTTAATTGTATATGTTGTTGCACCAATAATAGCACCTAAAATAAGTGCTGCAAATATGTATAGACCAAGTCTCATAGTTATTCCTTAATGTTATTTTGCTTCTTTTTCATTAATACTACGGCATGTAATACAAAAACGTGCAAAGTTTTTTACCTCTAAACGTAATTTACCTATAGGCTCTTCACACATTTCACATACACCGTAAGTTCTCTCCTCTATTTTATCTAAAGCAAGTTCAATTTCAGTTAATTCATTTGACTGTTGTTCTAAAATAGCACTATCTATAACTGTTTCTGCCGATGCTGCTGCATAATCACCCTCGTCATTAAGTTCAAGACCTCTTAGCTCTTTCATTACTTTTGCTGTACCATTAAGATTTTTCTCTATTTGAATTTTTCTCTCTTGTAGATTACTTTTAAACCCTGCCAATTCTTCTTCTGTTAACATTTATCTTCCTATTTATGATATGGGTGATTGTTATTGATAGTTAATCCTCTGAAGATTTGCTCTAACAATACAACTTTCACAAGTTTATGTGAAAGTGTTATTTTACCAAATGATATAGCATTATTACATTTGTCCAAAAAAGCCCTCTCAAAGCCGTATGCACCGCCAATGTAGAAGTTTACAGTTACGCTATCCTTAAGCAATTTTGCGAAATCAAAACTATCTACCTCTTTAGATGATGGATTTAATGCAATATTTATACCACTACTCAAATACTTTTCTAACGCTTTAGTATAGGATTTTTGTGCAGCTTGTGCAGAGATGTCATGAGCTTTTGCTATCTCCTTGTCAAAGAGTTCAATAACTTCAACTTTTGCAAAGGGTTTTGCAATTTTTTTATAGTGTTCTATTAGAGGAGCATAGAGTTGATCTTTACCCTTTTTATCAATGATAATTACGTTTATTTTCATATAAATTACTTTTTAGCCGTATATTATCATAAATATTTATATAACGTGGGTAAAGTTATTTAATCTATTTAAATATCTAAAACAAGTTTTACAGGGCAGTGGTCACTTCCCATAACTTGATCTAATATATCTGCATCTATGATTTTATCTTTCAAATCACTTGAAACAAAGAAGTAGTCTATACGCCAGCCTACGTTATTGCCTCTAGCCCCTGCTCTGTAACTCCACCAACTGTAACGGTCTAGTTCATCACCTTTTACATGGCGGAAGGTATCTACATAGTTATGTTCTATGAGTTTGTCCATCCACTCTCTTTCAATGGGTAAAAAGCCTGAAGTTTTTTCATTGGCTTTGGGACGTGCTAAATCATGGGCTTTATGTGCTGTGTTAACATCACCACAAACAATAATAGACATGCCATCTTTTCGTAAAGTGTTTATATGGGTTAAAAATCGGTCATAAAATGCCATTTTGTAGATGAGTCGTTCTTCATTACGTTGTCCATTTGGGAAATAGACATTAAAGTAAGCAATATTGTTAAAATGATATTCGTTAATACGTCCTTCATTTAAAATATCTACATGCTCACATAAAAAGGCTTTACCTTTTACATCGGTGTAGAGTGCTACACCTGACTGACCTTTTTTTGAGGAGGAGTTAATACTGTTAAACTTGTAGTCTCTTGTAAAAATGGTTTCAGGTATCTGGTCAGCTTCTGCTTTTATCTCTTGTAGTCCAAGAAAATCAACCTCTTCTTCATCTATCCATTTTAGTGCTTCTTTTTTTTCTACCGCTCTAATGCCGTTTACATTCCATGATATAAAAGTAGTTCTTGCCATTGATGCTCCTCATAATTATAATGATGAAATCATAGCAAAATAGGCTTTAAATGGATTATTTAATTAACAATACTTACTTTTGTACCTGTCTTTACTTTAGCAAATATTATACTTGCTACTTTAAAAGGTAGTCTAATACATCCATTGGTACCTGGGTATCTTTTTACATATTTACTTGCATGAAGACCAATACCTGAACTTGTTAAACGCATCCAGTTTTTAAGTGAAGCACCAACATACTTTGCTTTAGGGCCTCTGTACTTTCTTCTGTCACCTTTATAAACTAGTTTACCATTACGATAGTACTTACCAAAAATTGTTGAACGTTTATCTGAAATTTTTTCTGTAATTTTAAATGTACCTTTTGGTGTTCTTTTATCTCTTATTACTTTCGTATTTGGCTCTAACTTTCTTTTTGAACCTGTTGTACATGGTGAACATATTGCTACTTTGCCATCAACATAAAGTCTAATTCTCTGTTCCGAAATATCTACTTTTATTTTAGTGTTTTTTGCATTAGCTTTACGAAGAAGCGTTCTATCTTTAAATACTTTAAAGCTTCTCTTTAAATTTGTATTTCTTTTAAACTTTGCATAAGAACCCGTACTTTTAAATTTCTTTTTTGCTTTATTCACTTTAAGAAACTTTACACTTTTACATGCTACTTTATCTAAGTGATATTTTGTCTTTGAGCCTACGTATCCTGCTGCGGGTAATACATTATAATGTTCTTGAAATTTTTGTACAGCTACTTTTGTATTATCTCCCCATTTTCCATCTACAGTTAAATCTAGCTTTAAATTTTTATCTGCATTTAATGCTAATTGTAAATTTTTAATTTGACTCAAATCATTAAGACACTCTTGATCATCCTGTTTTTCACAAATATCATCATAGGTTTTAAAAGAGTGTTTTGCATGAGAGAAAGAAAAGAGTAGTAGGGTTGCAAGTAGTATTTTAGATATATTCATTAAAGCTCCAAATTTTAAGTTGGAGTATTCTACCCAATTAATATAAAGTAAAAATAAAATAAATCTTAGTTTATGCTTAAATTAAATTAGAAATGAGGAGATAAAACCTATAAGCCCACCAAAAACTGCACCCCATACTACTAACCATCCTAAATGCTCATCTATAAGCTCTTTAATTAAATCTTTTACCATTTTAGGCGTAAGTTCTTCTAGTCTGTTGGTAATAAGCTCTTCAACTGAAACTAACATATCTTCACTAATGGTACCATTTTGTATATGTTCATTCATTTGCATTTTAAACTCATCTGAAGAGACGATACCACCTACAGAACTTTTTAACTTCTTCATAAATGGTTCACGCATTGTCTCCAATGCCTCTTCACCACCAAACATATCGATAGCAGGACCAAACTTAGACTCCATGACTGTTTTGGAGAGTGCTTCAAAAGCAGGCGTAAAGTCAGCATTGTTTACTAAAGGTAAAAGGTCTATTTTCTGCTCTTCATCTTTGAAAAAATCTACCAACTGCTCTTTTGTAAAAAACTGTTTCATTATCATCTCTTTAATAGAGAGTTTAAAAGTCATAAAATTTTTTTCTATAACTCCTGAACCATAAAGGAGAGGAACCCTTTCAAATAACATATAGATAGCAAGTTGATTGGTAACCGCTCCAGAGAGGGCAAAAAGTCCTGTAAACAGTAGAGGCATGTGATACTCAGTAGGGACTACAAAGGCGAGTCCTATGAGTAATAGGGAGAGTGTATCACTGATGAAAGATTTAGACATATATAGTGCTCTTTAATTTTTTGTGAACTATAACATACTATTCTAAAATAAACTCAGATATCAGATACCCCAAAATGGAAATAAAAGTTCCATCTACTTTAATATCTACACTTAATGAATTCAAAGTATTACAAAAAAGCTAACAATGACGCAGTGACAGCCACATTAAGTGACTCTACACCACGTTGCATTGGTATGGCTATACTTTTGTTAGCTACAGCCTCTACCTCTTTACTTACGCCTTCACTCTCGTTTCCAAGAATAAAAATCGTTTTATCATTATAGTGCTGCTCTTTATAGTTGTGTTTTGCATGAGAAGAGAGTGAATATATATCTGCTCCCTCTCTCTTAAAACTTTCAAGTGTTTTCTTAAGGCTTGTTGTTTTAATGATAGGCATCTTAAAAAGTGTACCCACACTAGCTTTAATAACCAGTGGGCTTATTTGTGCTGCCCCTTTGGTAGGAAGTAAAATCGCATCTACATTTCCTGCTGCACAAGAACGGATAATCATCCCTAAGTTTTGTGGGTTCGTTACTCCATCAAGTGCAACAATACGATAGTGAGTATTTTTTGCTATAAACACTTCTGCTTCTCCAAAATGCTCTAAAACAATATCTAAGGCAACCCCTTGGTCTTGTTTTGCATTTTTAGAGATACGTGAGAGTGACTGCTTATCATGGTACGCTACTTCTATGGCAAGTTTTTTTGCTATACTTTTCATCTCTTCAAGAATCGAAGCATCTTTATTAGACTTTGAAAGATGCAGTTTATGAATAGATATCGTTTCATCTTCTAGTGCTTCCATGACAGCATTACGACCATAAATCGTTAAAACTTTGTCAAAAAATGCTTTTTTTTCAAGATACTCTACTGAGTCATCTCTTAGTCTCTTTGGCACTTATTTTTCACCATTCCATGCGATGTGTGGCTTACCATCATCGTCAAACTCTACAGCAGGCATACCCATAAGGTTGTACCCAGCATCAACATAGTGTACTTCACCTGTAACACCTGAACTAAGGTCAGAGAGTAAATACATCCCTGAGTTTCCAACTTGTTCAATGGTAACATTTTCCTTAAGTGGTGCATGGGCTTTGTTCCATTTAAGCATAAATCCAAAGTCGCCTATACCAGCAGCAGCTAAAGTTTTAATAGGTCCTGCTGAAATGGCATTAACTCTAATACCATCTTTTCCAAGATCCTCGGCAAGATATTTAACACTCATTTCTAGTGCTGCCTTTGCTACCCCCATAAGGTTGTAGTTAGGAATGTATTTCACTCCACCATAATAGCTAAGTGTCAAGACCGATGATTTGTCAGATAAAATAGGTTTTAACTCTCTGGCTATCTCAATGAGTGAATAGACTGAAATATCCATAGCAACATCAAATGCCTCTTTACTAACATCCATAAACCTTCCACTAAGTCCCTCTTTAGGTGCAAATGCAATAGAGTGCACGATAAAGTCTATCTGTCCCATATCTTTTTCTAAAGAGACTTTGAGTGCTTTTATCTCTTCTGGGTTACTTACATCACAAGGGTAGAGTCTAGCTCCACACTCCAAATCTTCAGCAATAGGAGCTAGTTTTTTTTCAAATCTCTCATTTAAAAAAGTAATAGCCATCTCAGCACCTTGCTCTTGACATGCTTTTGCTATACCATACGCGATTGACTTTTTATTTGCGATGCCTAAAATGACACCCTTTTTGCCTTTCATTACCATACGACTACTCTCCATAAATTAATTTCTTTATTTTATCATGATTGAGATAGAATGTACCACACAATTGTTAAAAATCAAGGCTAACTATGCAAAAAACTCTCATTATAAGTACAGGTGGAACATTTAATAAGATTTATAATCCACTTAATGGTGAACTCATCATCGATAAAACCTCACAAGCACTTCAAAGCATAGCAAGTAAATGGCTTTGTAGTTTTGAGACACTCAATATCATAGGAAAAGATAGCCTAGAGATAACAGATAACGACAGAGCCATACTTTTAAAGTTTATTATGCAGTCAAAACATGATCGTATTGTCATTATTCATGGTACAGATACTATGGATATTACAGCAAAGTATCTAGCTGAAAAAACCATAAATAAACACATCGTTCTTACAGGAGCTATGGTACCCTACACCATAGACCCCATAGAAGCCACAGCAAATCTAAGTGCATCACTTGGCTACATTAATGAACTAAATACTCATGGCATTTATATCGTTATGAATGGTCTGTTTGGTAAATATGATAACATTAAGAAAGATAGAAAAAAAGGCTTTTTTTACACTATTTAACTATAATAAAAGGTAAATATTTTAACTTTTACTGCACTTATTTTATTGTTAATGATTATTCCTATTATTGTTATAAGTGTTTATATGCTACTTCAATAGTGTCTAAACGATAACATGTTAAAAGTATATTTTTTAGCACTGTTTGCTATAATTCTATATTATTTTATACAAAAAGGCAAAGACTATGAAAATTCAAATGTTCCTACTTATACTTATAGGGTTAGGTTTTACAGGATGTACGGGTCATTCTCCTTCTCCTGCTACCTCTTATAAGGCAGCTACTCCACAAAAAACTAAAAACTTTCACTCTACCATGAAAACCGTTGCACTCAGTACAAAAAAGAATGAAAAATACACTAGAATGGCACTAGAAACTGCTGAAGAGAAAAAATGGTTTAAACAACATATGTTTCTTTTATGGGATAGACAAATTACAAGAAGTCAATTTATCGCTGGGGGTGTAGCAAAATATCCTTCTCATGAATATGAGTTTAACTTCATTGCAAATGGGTTTCAAAAACATTCATAAATATAGACCTATTGATAAGCAATAGGGTCTTTTACACCTGCAAGTTTAAAACCTTGTAGGCGTAATCTGCAACTATCACATAAACCACAGGCAAACTTTTCAGACTGGTAACAACTCCATGTGTTATGAAGAGGAACATTAAGTTCTATTGACTTTTTTACAATTTCACTCTTTTTAAGTGCTACAAGTGGCATTTTTATCTCTAAGTTTGTTTCATCCTTTGTACCAAGATTAATAGCCTTTTGCATCTGCTCGATGTAACTTTCACGACAATCAGGATAACCACTACTATCTTCTTCTACAACACCTATAAAAAGTGCTTCTGCTTGATGCTTTTCTGCAATGGCTGCGGCGATAGAGAGGAATATACCATTTCTAAAAGGTACATAAGTTACTGGCACACCCTCTTCAAGCCCAGAAGTTGGGACTTCTATACTCTTATCCGTTAAAGCAGAAGCTCCTATCTTTTCAAAAAAATCCAAATCAATTTCATAAGATTTTTTAGCATTAACATCTTTTGCTATTTTAACAAAAGCCTCTGACTCTTTCTCTTGGGTTCTTTGTCCATAATTAAAATGCAAAGCAATAATTTCATAACCCTCTTTCTCTGCTACCTTTGCACTCAAGGCACTGTCCATTCCACCAGATATAATACAAACTGCTTTTTTCATATATAGTAGTTTTCCTTTTCTTTTATAACTACTATTTTACCAAGATTTGGGTAAACTTCCGCATGAATATAATAGATTTAGAAAACCAAACAAATCTCTCTATAGATAAAGAGAAACTTGAGAGTATTGCCCAAAGTATTACCACAAAAGAGATAGAACTTATTGTGACTGATAATATATCTATACAAGAACTCAATCAAGAATATAGAGGTAAAAACTTACCTACAGATGTACTGAGTTTTCCTATGGATACTTCTTTTACTGAGGCATCTATCTTTGGTGTACCATTGGGGTCAATAGTCATCTCTGAAGACTTTGTAAAAGAGAAAGCTAGTGAATTTGGACATACAATACAAGATGAACTTTCACTACTGTTTATTCATGGTTTACTTCATCTTTTAGGCTTTGATCATGAAGTTGATAATGGTGAAATGAGAGAAAAAGAAGAAGAGATAATCAAAACATTTGATTTACCTTCAAGCCTTATCGTAAGAACAAGTCACTAATATAAATAAAGGATAGTAATGGATTTTGTCATTTTTGTTATCGCCATGGGCGTATTGATATGGGGTGCTGATTTAATCATAGATCAAAGTGAGCATATCGCTTTAAAATTTAAGATACCAGAGTTTATCATCGGTGCAACACTTATTGCCTTAGGTACATCATTACCTGAAATGGCAGCAAGTATTGCAGCAAGTATGAATGGGAAAGCAGAGATAGCCGTAGCCAATGTTATAGGTAGTAACGTACTAAATATCACACTGGTTCTAGCCACAGTTTTTATAATCTCTAAAAAGATTAATCCTGCAAGAGATTTTTTTGCTAAAGACAGTACATGGGCTTTAGTGCCTGTATTGGTTTTTATTCTTATGATACTTGATGGTGTTATCTCTCGATTTGATGCTACGCTTTTACTACTACTGATGGGAGCTTATATACTTTTCTTACTTCAAGATGCTAAAAATATACCAGAAGATGATATAGAAGTATTTGATATAAGTACTTTTTCATGGGCAAAAGTTCTTCCTATACTTTTAGGAGGATTTATTTTGGTTATTGTAGGAGCACACTTTACTGTAGAGAGTGCTTCTGAGATAGCCAGAGATTTTGGAATTAGTGAATGGATTATAGGGATTATCATGATCTCTTTAGGTACATCACTTCCAGAGTTAGTTGTAAGTATCTCGGCATCTATGAAAGGGAAAGTAGATATGGCAATAGGAAATATTATCGGTTCAAATATGGCAAATACCACTGTTGTTCTTGGGGCTGCTGCTCTAGTGAACCCTATGTCTATCAACGCTTCTATATATATCTTCGATATAGCAACCATGATAATAGCAACGCTATTACTAGTATTTATTACAGCGAATAAACTTTACAATAAATCAGCAGGAATTAGTCTTATTATCATTCTAGGACTCTTTTTAAATAATACTATTCAAGGTATGTAACAGAGTTCTTGCAAAACTTGGAAGTGATGCTTCAGCTTCACCATGTGACGAGACTAAAGCCATCGTTTCCAATAGGTTTTGCAAGATGTCTAACGACTATAGGGGTCCCCTAAAGGATAAACCAAATTTTTACTGAATTATATTGCCTTGTCGATATAATGCTTCTTTTGGTTCTTCTTTAAAATAATCATTTTTATATAACCATTTATAAATATCAGCAGCTATTGGTCCTGCTGTACTTCCTCCATGTCCTCCATGCTCAACTAAAACTGTTACGATGTATTTAGGGTTGTTATATGGTGCATAGGTGGTAATCCATGCGTGTGATCGGCTGTAGTAGCTTAGCTCTTCCTCCTTTAAACGTACTTTTGTTGACTGAGGAATAGAAACCACTTGTGATGTGCCTGTTTTACCTGCTACTACAATAGGTAGATTACTCATTGTTTTAAATGCAGTACCTGCTTTAATATTACATACATCATACATACCCTTTCTAATTTCACCCATATAGTATGGGTCAAACTTCATAGGTACAATGGTCTCTTCTCTTTTTTTACTATCTACCATTTTTGCCATACTAGGAGTTACAAGATTGGATGTTGCCATCAGTACGGTATGACGAGCCACCTGTAAAGGTGTTACAAGGTCATACCCTTGTCCTATAGATGCGATAACTGTTTCACCCATGTACCAAGGTTGATTAAAACGTTTTTTCTTCCATAACTTATCGGGTATAATACCACTGTATTCTCTAGGAAAATCTACTCCTGTCTTTACACCAAGCCCAAAAGAACGTAACTGTTTAGCCATTGCATTGATACCTATTTTTAAACTTTTATTGTAAAAATAGACATCACAACTCTCTCTAATGGCTCGGCGTATATCAACCTTTCCATGCCCGTATTTAGACCAGCATCGAAACTTATGTTTGCTTTTTCCTAAAGTTATATGACCTGCACAGTACTCTTTTTCACCCAAAATATTTGGTTGTACATTCTCAAAAGCCAGTGCCATTCCCATTTTAATGGTAGAACCAGGAGGGTATGTACCATGAATAAATTTGTTTGTAAAAGGGTGCGATAAATCTTCTTGTAGTGCTTTCCAGTTTTTAAAACTTATACCACCTACAAAAAGATTTGGGTCATAAGAAGGATAACTCACAGCAGATAAAATATCTCCATTTGTCTTCATAACAATCGCAACACCTGTGGCATTTCCAAAACGTTCATAAATCATCTGTTGTAGATTAATATCTATATTGAGTTGAAGATTTTTATTGTCTTTTGGTAATTTTTTTTCCAATACTTCTATAATCTTATTGGTCGCTGTTACTTTACTTATCTCATATCCTAATTCACCTTGAAGTGTCTTATTATAGTATCTCTCTAGACCACTTTTACCTACTTTTCCAATCTCCTTAACCACTGCATCCTTTTTATTGTCCTTCTTATTGGATTTTCCTGTATAACCTATAATATGTGCACTATATTTACCATAAGGATAATAACGTTTTGTCTCTGCTTCTATTTTTATCTCATCGATAAGACTTAATTTAGGATAAGCACCCATCATATCTGGATAGTGTATAAAGTTGACCACTTTAATAAAATTATGATTATAATAAGAGTCATGTTTATTATAAACTTTAATCATAATTGTTTTATTGAGATCTGGGAATGTTTTTACAAGTTTATCTACAATTTTTTCTAATTTATTCTCTTTTTTATTTCGCTTATTTAATTTTAAATGGGGCTTGATAGATATAGAAAAACCTATTTGATTCATTGCTAATAAATTACCATTAGTATCAACAATTTCACCTCTAACTGGTTTAATAAAGTGTTTTCTCTCTATATTATCTTTAGCCAACTCTTCATAATAAAAATTAGACTTGATACTTACATGATATAGTCTAGCCATCATACCAGCCCAAATCAATAAAAAAATTATAATTACAATTTTATATTTCATAATACTATCACCACTAGAAAATCAACAATCAACGTATAAATCAATATGCTATCTAAAACAACACTTGTAGTTTGAAAAAGAAAATCGTAAGAGAGTATAAACAGTAAATATATCATATCAATAAGCACTACAGTTAAAACAGGTTTACATATTTTACACTCATTAAAATAGCCTAATGAAGGATAGATAAAGAGATAGACCAATAAGACTACAATAAAGATAAGAAAAAAAGGTAAAGAGAGATTTACCTCAAGGTTTATAAAATAAATAATAGCAAGGAATATATAGTATAATTTTCCTTTTTCAATACCTTCAATAAGTAGATAACCCATAACTCCTATAAGAAGAGGAAAAAAAACATAAATAGAGATAAGCATAGGATAAAAAAGTATAAACATGGAAATTAATAGCCATGCAGAAAAAAAATAGAGGATTTTTTTTAACTTATTCATACTATAATTTTATTCCTACGATAACTTATAGACTAAAGCAATTTCATTACAGACAGGAAAATGGATACATTTAATGCAATCAGCCCAAATTTTATGTTCAGGTATCACTTCTTTGTGAATTTCTCTAAATCCAAGTTTTTCAAAAAAAGTAGGTAAATAAGTTAATACAAGTACATCCTCCTCTACCCCCAAAGCTTTTGCTTCATCCAATGTAAATTTAACAATCTTTTGACCTATTTTCTTGCTACGATACGCTTCATTGACAATAAGACTTCGTATTTCTGCTAACCTTTTTGAGTGTATATGAAGTGCTGCATAACCTACAATGGTATCTCCCTCTTTTGCCAATACATAAGAGCGTATATTGGTTGCTACTTCATCTTCACTTCTATTAAGAATAATCCCATCATTGATTTCAGATACAACTAATGCCTGCATTGCAGGGATGTCACTTAACTCTGCTTTAACTAATTTCATTAAACTTCTAGCTCTTTTTCTTCTTTATCATCTACTCCAAATATCGTTTGAAGTATCTCTTGATGTACTCTATCATGTCCATTTCTTTTAAGATTTGAAACTGTAATAGAACCTGGGAACTCTCTTTTAAGCTTTGTACGCTCTTTTTGGTTGAGTTTATCTATTTTAGTAAAAACTGTAAGGTATCTTTGGTCTGGACGAATAAATTCAGCAATGTAGTTCTCTACATCATCATCTATCTTAGCATGAGGATGACGTGCATCACGAAGATGTATAAATATACGTATAGAGACACGGTGTTTTATAAACTCTACTAAATTATTTTGCCACACTTGTTTAAGTGTTTTAGAGACTTTAGCATATCCAAAACCAGGTAAATCAACAAAACGTACAGGGTAACTCTCCTCATTATATAAATAACGTGTCTCAAAAAAGTTAATCAATTGTGTTTTCCCTGGAGTGGCTGAACTTTTTGCTAAATTCTTTCGCTGTGTAAGAGAGTTAAGTGTTGAACTCTTTCCAACATTTGAGCGACCTAAAAAGACCACTTCACTCATATCTTCTGCTAATGAATCAGTTATACTTTGTGCTGACTTGATAAACTTTGCTTCTACAATACGTGGTATACTCATTTTTTATTCTCCATATCAAAAATAAATTTTACAGGTTTTTTATTACTGCCTTTAATCTTCACTTTACCTGTTAAGACATCAAGAATAATTTCATTACCATCAATATGTCTTTTATTTACTACATCATCTATCACTGCTTTACCTTTTAAAATATATTGTGATTTCAAAGGATAATATGTTACCCTGTCTGCATGCCCTTTATAGTGACCCTTCTCTTGTTCAAACTCAAAACGGACTGCACCAATAGCTTCATACTTTTTTGTTTTATTATTATCATTAAAATATACAATAACTTTATCTCCATACAAGCTATTTTTAAGTTGTTTAATTTTTACATTACCAACAAAGTGTACCTCTTTTTTAAGATTTTGTGCCTCCATTGTGTCTGAAACAATTTCAACTTTATCAGCAAATAAAAGAAGAGAGAACCCCATGATAAATAAAATTTTTAGAAATTTCAAAATAAACCTTTTTAAAATAAATGCAATTATAACATCATATTACTTTTTGACTGTATAAACAACTGCTTCAATCTGTTTTCCTAAAACTACATCATTTTTCATATCATAACGCAGGGTATTTCCTTTTACTACATTTTGATGCATTTTCCCTATAAAGTTAGAGGTTACATCTAAAATTTTAGTATTTTTATTATAAACAGCATCTTCAGCACGATAAGTAAATCCCTCTTTATTATGTAAAATAATATTACCGTTTAAATAGAGTTTATCATCTTTAAAAACTCCCCTATTTGCATAAATAGACTCCATCTCTTTGGTATAGTACTGAAGCTGATGAAGTGTTAAAACGCCACTATTACGTACGCCATATGTACCAAATGCTCTTCCATGCATAATATGCATATCTACTTCAGTCAATACAGTATCGGTAAACTCTAACTCTTTAGTAAACGGCTCTTTATTATACTTTTTATGTGCCAAGTTTACCATAGATACTAAAGCAAAGATTGATATTATAGCTATCACTATAATAAATTCTAATTTAAACCCTATAGCTTTAAACATATTACTTACAATACACCTTTAGTACTTGGAATACCTGCATTTTCATTGCGTGTTACTGCTCTGCGAAGTGCTACAGCAAAAGCTTTAAATGCACCCTCTATAATGTGATGTTTATTTTTACCTCTGTTGCAAACTAAATGTACTGTCAATGGTAAATTAAAAGCTAAGGCTCTAAAAAACTCTTCTACAAGTTCTATATCAAAATTACCTACTTTTCCTTCAAATGGAAGTTCATAAACAAGAAATGCACGATTGGACAAATCTATATCACAACTTACACTTGCTTCATCCATTACTACTGTTGCATTTCCAAAACGCTCAATACTGTCAATAGGGTAAATAGCACTTCTTAATGCATGACCAACCACTATTCCTACATCTTCTACTGTATGATGATCATCAATATGAGTATCCCCAACACAATTTACTTCCATATCCAGATGTGCATGCTTAGTAAATGCTTCAAGCATATGGTCTAAAAATCCTACACCTGTATCTATTTTTGCTTCACCCTTGCCATAGAGATTAAGCTTTAATGAAATCTTTGTCTCTTTTGTTTCTCTTTTAACTTCTATCATTAATATTCCTTTAATTTATATATTATAGCTACAAATCGTTAATTTCTTACAGTAAATGCACCCTCAAGGTTATTTGAGTTTTTAAAATCCTCTGCCTCCTCTTCCGAACCAAAGCCCATCATCCAAACTCTATAAAGTATATCACCATCACTATCTACATTGCTAAACTTTTTTACTAAACATTTATATTGAGGGTAGAGTCTTTCATATTTTCTTTTATATATCTGTCCACCCTCATAACGCTTAAATGCACCTACTTGTATCCCAAAATTACTTAATCTTACACGTGTTTGAGTATGCGTTTTTTCCTCTTTATCACTACTCTTAGTAGAAGCTATTTTACCTGCAAAACCTAAGACTTTTATAGAGACTTTTGCAATACCCATTTTATCTATTCCTATCTCTTTACCTGCTTGAAAACTACAATCAATAATACGTCCTCGTACAAAAGGTCCTCTATCATTAATACGAACAATCGTACTCTTACCATTTTGTAGATTAGTCACCTTAACCATCGTATCCATAGGCCATGTCTTGTGGGCTGCTGTTCTTGCATGCATATCATAGCGTTCACCATTACTGGTGTATTTTCCATGAAAGTTAGGTCCATACCAGCTAGAGATTCCCTTCATTACTTGCCCAACTCTTACAAATGTAGGATGATACCTTTTCCCTCGTATTTTATAAGAACGCATCGTTGCTTTGTGTCTAGCTTTACTGGTGTATTTCGTTGAACTCATGCCATTTCTCTTTTGAGAACAGCCTGTTAAGTTTAAGAGAAATAAGAGAAATAAAATAAAATATAAAACTCTCAATAGACTTTGCATCACTACCCTTATTTAGTAAAATTTGGAGCAAATTATCACTTCTTTTGACTTCATCTTTGCTTGTAAAATTGAAGTAATAATTTACTCTTTTAATGCTTTTTCAAAAATCTCTTGTGCCACGGGTATTATCAACAATTGATCTACAGATAAATAATCATCTTTTAGTTGATTGGCTAAAACAATATCATTCACTGAGCTTTTATATTTTTTAGCAATCTCTTCAAGTGTATCACCTAAACTTACTATATATGAAAGTAAATAAGGTTTAAGAGGCTTTTTTTTCTCTTTTTTTTCACTTATTTTCTCTTCTGTCTCATAACGTAAATAAAAAAGCATCATCTTCTCTTCAGGAATATGAACTTTATAGCTTCCTCGCTTTTTAGGTACAAAACCATTTTTATACTGTTCATTGAGATTGAGCAATTCAGAACTTTTCATCTCCATCATTTTTGCCAAATCAGAGAGTTTTGTACCTTCTAAGACTTCAACTTGCATGATACTATTTTTTGTCAAATGGTAATTAGAAGAAAAATCCATAATCGTACTCTCACCTATCATTGATGCAAGTAATATTTTTCTTATATACTCTCGTGTCTCTAAAGGTAAATACTTTTTTTCTTCATCTACAAGAGTACTTAAGTCATCACTCCCCGCTTTTTTAATAGCTTTAGCCAAACGCCCCTCACCACAGTTAAATGCCATCGCGGCTAAGTACCACTTTCCAAATTGACGATGTAGTTTATTGAGGTAACGTATCGCTGCGTTAGTTGAGCTAACAGGGTCACAACGCTCATCATAACTTTGATAGACAGAGAGCTCATAGTGTTTAGCTGTTGCTGGCATAAATTGCCATAAGCCTACTGCTTTTTTAGGAGAAACCACCGTAGGAGAAAAACCAGACTCTACCATAGACAAGTAGATAAAAAGGTCAGAAAGACCATCATCCATTAAACGACTCATCATAAATGGTAAATATAACTCCCCACGTTTTATGGAACTTTTGTAAAAACGTTTCATCCCCTTTTCATTGTCCAATACAAAAGTTTCAAATGTTTCATCATAGATGTAGGATTCATCTACATCAAACTCAGAAAAAACATAAGCATAACTAGGGTACTTATCTGTAATTGATAGTGCAAAAGTATATGAGGATAGCAAAAGAGTCAACCATACTATTTTTTTTATACTTTTCATTTGTAAAAGCCTTTAAATCTTAAAAAGTTTTTTACTGTTTTGTGTAGTAAGTTCTGCCATTTCTCTACTTGTTATGCCACTTAGTTCACTCATTTTATCTATGATAAATGTGGTAAAGGAGGGTTCATTTCTCTGACCTCTATGAGGGTGAGGGGTCAAATAGGGTGCATCAGTTTCAACAAGCAATTTTTCCTGTGGTATTTTAGGATAAACATTAATAAGTTTCTTTGCATTCTTAAATGTTAAAACCCCTCCAATACCAAAATAGAAATTACGAGATGCAAGTTTAAGTAAAGACTCATCTGCATTGTAACAGTGCAGAACGCCACCCTCTTCTCCTGCATACTCATCTAACAACGCTAAACAATCTTCACTAGCGTCACGTATATGCACAATAAGTGGTTTTTTTAACGCTTTAGCCCAAAGTATTTGGTCAAGAAAAACCTCTTTTTGCCGTGCTTTTTCTGTAAAAATTGCGGCTTCATCTTCAGGTAACCTAAAGTAGTCCAATCCACACTCACCAATAGCAATACATTTAGGATGATTTACAAACTTTTCTAAATAACTTTTATCATAATTTTCTGCATCATAGGGGTGTACACCTACAGCAAAATATACACAGTCATACTTCTGCACTATCTCAACAGCTCTCTCTAAACTCTTAGGGTCCGCAGCAGGAATAATAAATTGCTCAACTCCCACCTTTTTTGCTTGCTCTAAAACCTCTTCTAAATCATCATTATAACGTTCATCATCCAAGTGACAATGGGTATCTATTATCATTTTAAACCTATTTTTATATATTATTTTATGCATTATATCAAAATAATAACTTTTATGATATGCATATACCCTCTCTCTTATACGTAATAAGCTATAGTTAATGTATTATAGAATAATTACAAGGAGTTAATGTCTATGAATGTTTATCTAATTATAGGTGCTGGTGCAGTTATCCTAGTAGCCTTATTTTTATTTTTGAATAAAAGTAAAAGTAAAAGTAAAAAAAGTACAGAAGAGAAAAAAAGTTCCACACAAAATAACACTAGTATCAAGGAGCCTGTCCGTCAGGAAAAACCTCGTGTCAAGTTACCACAATGTAACTTTCCTCCATTTGACCACTCTCGCTTAGCTGAAATGGGACTTGCTGAAGACGAAGTATCAGAGTTTATACAAGAGCTTATTCCGCAGATTGGAGCACAAATACCCCTCATAGAGGCAGCAGTAGCAAATTCTGATTTTGATGAATTAGAACACTTAACACATGCGATTAAAGGTTCATCTAGTACGGTAGGTAGTGGAGGAGTATCTGACTTGTTAGCTGAGTTCAATACCTACACAAAAGCAGGAAAAGAGAAAGAGATTATTCTTCATTATATTAAGTATTTGAAACACTATCATGCTCAACTACTAAAACAATACCCTTAATCTCTTAACCTCTTTGCAAACTCTACAGCTTGCAAAGTGGGTTTCTCCCCTCCAATAATACGTGCAATTTCATTTATCCTACCCTCTTCATCTAATACTTCAACTCTACTCTCTCTTCCCTCTTTTGTTACAACAATATGCTGATCTGCCAAAGCAGAGAGATGTGGCTGATGAGAGATAGAAAATATCTGATAAGCACTAGAGAGTTTTGCTATCATTTGTGCAATAGCAATAGACTCATCACCACTCACATTTGCATCTATCTCATCTAAAATAAGTACACCTTGACTTTTACGCTTTTCATAGATAGTTGCTGTCATAAGTGCTAAACGTACTCGGTTAAACTCTCCTCCACTTAATGTTGCCATAGTAGATTCACCTAAAAGTATTTCTACACTGTCTAAACCTTGTTCATCTAAGGTATTAAGAGAAAAAACAAACTTCAAAGCAGGAAGTTTCAATGTCTCCAAATACCCTTTGAGTGTTTTCTCTAAAACTACAGCTTCTTTTTTTCTCACTTTAGAGAGTTTACTTGCTATGACAGTAAGTTCAGTAAATTCAAGATTTATAAAAGACTCTAGCATGCTTTTATCTTGTTCAATATTCTCAAAACCTAAAAGTTCTGTTTTTTTAGCTTCTTTGTAGAGTATCGCTTCTTCTAAAGAACCATAGTGATTTTTAAGTGTAGTCAAATCACTTAACCTATCTAAAACCTCTTCCACATTTATCTCTTCAAGTTCATCAGCTAAAGTATTTGTCTCTTCAAAGTCTGCTCTTAACTGATTCATCATATCTGTAAAAATATCACTCTTTTTATCTAAAAGACGATACACCTCTTCTACTGATCTCTCAAAGCCAAATATCTCTGTAGCAACACTCATCGCATCTTTAATCTTATCTATACGAGAGAGTTGTTGTTTTACTTTTAACAACTCCTCTTCTTCATTGACTTTAGGGTTAATGCGTTCTATTTTCTCTATCTCATATTTTGCAAACTCTATATGCTGTGCTAGTTTGCGCTCATCATCTTTTAGTTTTTCAAGCTCTTGTATCTTTATTTTATAGTGAAGATACCTTTTGTTATACTCCTTTAAAGACTTTTTAAAACTCTTATCTTTTAACAGTAAACTGTTGTCTATCATCTCTAAAAGTGAGTTTGAATCAAAACTCCCTTTGTCACGGACTGAAAGGTATTTGACATAAGGAGAAAAGAGTTCTGTTAAAGCTTTTTTAGAGATATTTTGTCCATCTATAAAGTAACGTAACTTCTCTTTTTTAAGGGTTTTAATGGTTAA
This sequence comes from Campylobacterota bacterium, assembly GCA_034659695.1. Taxonomy (GTDB): domain Bacteria; phylum Campylobacterota; class Campylobacteria; order Campylobacterales; family Sulfurovaceae; genus Sulfurovum. Next base: position 28,783 of record JAYEHY010000119.1, read on the forward strand.
ATCATCTTCAAAACTGTAGGCTTCACTCTCTAAACTTTCTGGTTTAAGTAAATTTAACTCACACAAAGATGCAGCACCTTGTGTCGCATGACCAAAGCTAGAGAGTATGGCAGACATGAGTACAGATTTTCCTGCACCACTTGGCCCACTTAAGACAACTAGCCCTTTATTGAACTCTAGCTCTACCTCGTTAAATATTACTAAATCACGTACATATAGTCTCTGAATCAATGTGTATCTCCCCAAGAGAGTTTTTCTCTCAATACTGAAAAGTAATTACGCTCTTTTCTATGTAAAAGTTTTGCTCCTATTTTAGCACCTTGAATCCGTAAAACATCTCCTGGTGACATTTCATAATCGTCTTGCCCATCTATAACTGCTATTACTTTTTCACTTGGAGAGCTTAGCTCTATGGTAAAGTCCGTAGGGACTACCAATGGTCTTTGGTTGGTCAAAGAGTGTGCTGAAACTGCTGTCATAATAAATGCTTGAGTCAAAGGGTACATCACAGGGCCACCTGCTGCTAAGTTGTAAGCTGTAGAACCTGTAGGCGTAGATATAATCAAGCCATCACCTCTATAGGTATTAAACCACTCACCATCAATAGATGCATTAACTTTTACCATTTTAGAGATAGCCTCACGTGTAATAACCACATCATTCAATGCAAAAAATGGCTGTTTAGCACCCCCGTTTTTTAAAATAGATCCTTCCATCATCATACGATTATCTATACGGTACTCTCCTGCAAAAAGTTGCTCTAGAAAATTGTCAACATCATCAATAGTAATATCTGCTAAAAAACCTAAATTTCCTGCATTTATACCTACAACAGGTTTATGATAACTATAACTTCTTCTCACCAAGGAGAGTAGTGTTCCATCTCCACCTAATGAGACTAAAAAGTCTGATTTCTCACACATATCCTTAAAAGGTATTCCTTTTAGCCCTAACATCTTTGCGGATTTCTCAGCAATTAAAACTTCAATACTTCTCTCCTCAAATTGTGCTTTTATTTTTTCATATAAGGGTTTAATATCTGCTGCATCAGGTTTAAGTATAAATCCAACTGTTTTAATCTGTTCTAGTTTTTCCAAAGCGTAAACTCTCCGTCTTTTTTAGTAACGCTAGAGTAGCATAATCTTGCTTTGTAGGTTTATAATTTGAAATACTAATGATTGAACTGAAATTAAAATATAATAGATGAAACAGATAATGTTCTTTATGATTCTATTTGAAATTGGCGTTTTAAAGTTCTTATTAATATAACATAGCTTACAATTAATTACATTTTAACTAAAAAAGGAGATAAAATGTTAAAAGCAATATTATTGATAGTTAGTATTTTAGTTGTTCAGTCTTGGGCTACAGGTTTTACACATAGTGTAGGATATGAAAAATCTGATACTCAGTCTCTTATAGTTGTAAAAGGTTCTTCAGATGACGAAGATGATGAACACCGCCCCAGTGCTGAGGATTAGTATCTAGTTCTTCTATTCCCAATAATTTTGTTGGGAATAGATAATAATCTTACTATTTATTTTTACGAAATAAAGAGGGGATAGATAGGAGTGTAATCAGTAAAATATAAAGATAGGAAGCGATAGTAACCAAAATAAATTTGAACATATTTAAAACTTTTTGCATGATATACCTTTCTTTAATTGTAGCGTATGATTTGGCTAATAGTATAAAACTAATACTGTTCAGCTCACAATCTAAGCTCAGCATATTATATGATTTTTTTCTAAAATTAAAAATATTCTTGATAAATATATAGAATACGACTTAAAAATTAGTATAAGGTAGATACAACATTGTTACCAGCCACTCTCACTTTAACCTACTCTCAAATCCCCATTTGGTATAATTCTTTCTTTTTTAGGATAAATCCTCTCTTTACTTTAACCTACTCTCAAATCCCCATTTGGTATAATAAGTTCACCACCAAGGTAGATGCCTTAATGACTTTAACCTACTCTCAAATCCCCATTTGGTATAATGATATAGAGTGGAGACCACAGCAAGCTGGAACTTTAACCTACTCTCAAATCCCCATTTGGTATAATTGAGGAACAATCAGAAAATAGACAAGAATAACTTTAACCTACTCTCAAATCCCCATTTGGTATAATATCAAACCCGCTCTTTATTGGATTCGCTCTACTTTAACCTACTCTCAAATCCCCATTTGGTATAATAATAAAGGTGAACGCCCTAGAGTCATACGCACTTTAACCTACTCTCAAATCCCCATTTGGTATAATGACACGGACAACTATCATATTCATATCAGAACTTTAACCTACTCTCAAATCCCCATTTGGTATAATAAAATTAGATTTGGATTTGTCCAAGAACCGACTTTAACCTACTCTCAAATCCCCATTTGGTATAATGCAATAGCATTACTAATTATCTCTTCACTGACTTTAACCTACTCTCAAATCCCCATTTGGTATAATGTATTTTGGTGCAAATCTTCAAAACTCTACACTTTAACCTACTCTCAAATCCCCATTTGGTATAATGCTTGTGTGTATCACCAACTTCTTGCTTACACTTTAACCTACTCTCAAATCCCCATTTGGTATAATTAACCATTGTTTAAAGCCCTATTTTGTGGGCTTTAGGCGTGTTTGTAGGCTAAAAAACCATGACTGATTGGGTCATCTCTTTTACCTTTTCTTCTGGTTTTTCTCTATAATTTTCTATTATTATCATATTGCTATATTGACTTTCAGTGATTTTGATGATACGAATTGAGCCATTGTTTGGTGCTTGGGCTTCTATTTTCTTCTCATATT
>JAYEHY010000120.1:0-31520 GCA_034659695.1 Campylobacterota bacterium
GAGGAGTATAAAAAACATCTTAAAGCCAAAGAGCTTTTAAAAAGTTTTACGACTAATGATGGGGTTATTCCTTTATGATGTGAATTCAAGACTCTCTATTTGTGACTTGATTCTTCTTTTCTCTTTAAATAAAGGTGACAGGCTAGATTAATACCTATTTAAAAATATTTTTGAGGATTATTGAATATGGAGGATTATTAAATATGGAGGATTATTAAATATGATTGAAGAGTTTTGAAAAAGTTTGATTTAATTCAAATGGTGGAAGTGAGGGGAATTGAACCCCTGTCCTAAAATAGCTAGAACTATGACTCTACATGCTTAGGCAGTGTTGTTAATTTTAATTAGGTTTTGTACCACACTCAAAACTTTTCCTAACGAGCTAAGATTCTCACAATGGGGCATAGCTTCCCCAAAGCATAGTCACCAGATGTGATACCCAAAGTGCAAAAGCACCTCCAAATAAATGGAATCCGATTAAGATGACACTCCTCGGTAGGGCAGTCCTCCGCGTGAGCGGGGTTAATGACTTACGCTACTGCGTAAGCTGGACGGTAATCTGTGTTGTTTGCGTTTAAATGCGTGTGAGCCGCGTAACGGAATTGCTCAGTCCGACATGCACATAGCCCCGACTACTCCAGTCGAAACCAAGTCACTCCCAAAATTATTTAGTAAGATACTAAAAGTGGATAATAGCACTTTTATATGCCTTTGTCAATAGATTTAGTGTAAATGTTAAAGTGTTTAAAACGCAACTTTTGATAAAATCATTTTTAAAACTAAATAATATAAAAATTTAAAATGGAGTAAAATGATTCTCTTTATAAAACAAATACTACATCTATCTATTATCTTTTTCTTATTACCATTATATCTGAATGCAAGTTCATCTAAAAGGGTATTAAAAAGTAATATGATAGTAGATAATCAAACCCTTCCTAAAAATGCAAATAATTTTACTGAACTGTTTACAGAGGGTTTTTTTTATGGACGCTTGCGGTTTAACAGTTTTGGGTTTCAATGGGATGATGAACTAGTCTCTAACGATAAAGTTACAAGAAAAGATCATGCAATAGCTGCTTTGGGAGGTTCACTTCTTTATAAAAGTGCTTACTTAAATGGGTTTGCCTTTACCGCGGGGTTTTACTTTTCACAAGCTTTTGGAACTTTAAATGATAATGAAGCCTATCTCTATAAAGCAGGCAAAGGTGCTTTGAGTCGTTACAAGAGTATGGATGATGGGCAGAGTGGCATGGCTTCTTTAGCTCAGGTCTATTTGGAGTATCGTCATCGTTACTTTGAAGTCAAAGCAGGACGCTTGCTTTTTGAGAGTTTTTTGACAAAAAGTAATGATACAAAGATGATACCCAATACTTTTGAGGGGGTCACTTTAGAGACGCAAAACATAACAGATACAAAACTCAAAATGGCTTATTTAACCAAGCAAAAGCTTAGAGACCATACTGAGTTTCATCATGTTTTAGCTTATGCAGATAAGTTGGAGGATGAAGAGTCTCATCAATATACGCAAAATGATGATACGGCTATGCACTTAGGATTGACAGAGTCTAAACTGGCTACTAAAGGTATTGATAATAAGCTTATTGTTTTGGATGTAAAGAACAAAAGTATAGACAATTTACTGCTTAAAATGAACTATACAGCTGTACCAAACCTTGTTTCATCTATGATGATTCAAGCAGACTATAAGATGATGTGGAATAACTTGTCTGTGACTCCAGCACTTAGGTACATGCAGCAGTTTGACAATGGAGCAGGTGCTATAGGTGGTGCAAACCTCAAAACGAATACCGTAGGGTATGAAGATCCAAATAGCTTAGAGAGTTGGCTTCTAGGTTTGAGAGTAGATGTGGCACAAGATGCATGGAAGTTACGCTTTGGCTATACGCAAGTAGCGGATGAGGGTGATATTGTTGCTCCATGGAGAGGGTTTCCTACAGGAGGCTTTACACGTATGATGGCACAGTACAACTGGTATGCCAATACGAAAACCTATATGCTAAGAGCAGATTATGATTTTGATAAAGCAGGGTTGATATCAAAACTTAAAGGTTTTATGCGTTTAGGTTTTCAAGATTTTGATAATGACAAAGAAGGGGTTCAAGCAGATAGTTATGTCGTGACACTAGATTTACTAAAAGAGTTTGAGAGTATCCCTAACTTATATATGAAGTTTCGTATGGCAAATGTATGGGGTAATGCTTTGGACAATGGTACCATTCAAAAACTCAACCCTTCGTATGATGAGGCCAGGCTAGAGTTTAATTATCTGTTTTAAGGAGCTTAAATGAGATTGAAATTATGAATATTGATTTTATGATTTGAATATAGGTTAATTAAAAATATGCTATACTAAAAGTACTAATATTAAAGAAGTAAGTCATGACATCAGTATTTTATGAGGATATAAAGCTATCTGATAATTCTATCAAATCTATTGAAAAATGTGAGATGCTTTCTCAAAGTAAAGAGAGAATAGCTTTAGATAAAAAAGAAAAGCACTCCTGTCACAAGTTTTAATGAAAAAAAATTAGGATACAACTCTGCTTACCAAAGATAATTTAGAAGATTTTTTAGCTACACTTCATTTTATACCTTTAAGTGAAGTGAGTGACCCTCATACTTTAGTTCAAACATTTAAAAATTAAAAGAAGAAGTAAAATGAAATTAAAACTATGGATGTTAGTCCTACTTTTCTTTACGCATACTATAATACAAGCTAGTACCATCAAATTAGCTGTCGCAGCCAATGTGAGTTATGCGATGGATGATCTTAAAAAAGCATTCAACAAACAATATCCAGATACAAAGGTCTTGGTAACTTTAGGAGGTAGTGGAAAACTTGTTGCCCAAATAAACCACGGCGCACCCTATCAGCTCTTTATGTCAGCCAATATGATGTACCCAGAAGCCCTTTATAAAACAGGTATTGCAACAAGTAAGCCCACAGTTTATGCTCAAGGGAGTCTCGCTTATTTTAGTGCAAAGGTGCAAGATTTTAGACAAGAGATGCAACTCACTAAAGCAACTAAAATTCGTAAAATTGCCATAGCAAATCCTAAAACTGCACCTTATGGTAAAGCTACAGTAGAAGCGTTACAAAAAGCAGGAGTATATGCAGAGGTAAAGCATAAGTTTGTCTATGGTGAGTCCATTGCTCAGACAGTCTCTTACGCCGTTACTGCTGCTGACTTGGGTTTCATAGCGAAGTCTTCACTCTACTCACTCAAAATGTCACAATACCAAGAGGGTGTTCACTGGGCAGAGGTAAACGCGACACTCTACACTCCCATCAAACAAGGTATGGTACTTCTTAGAAGAGCTAAAGGTAATGAAGAGGTGAAAGCATTTTATGATTTTATGCTCAGTCAAACTGCCCAAAAGATACTACAAGATTTTGGATATCAAATTCCATGAGTAAACTAGTTGCTAGCGTATTGCAAATAGAGAAGTATGATAGTCTACATATCGTTAAGTTTGAGTGTAACAGACAGACGCTTATGATGATGAGTTTAGACCTTGCAAAAGAGTTAGAAGTTGGCACAAGAGTCTCTTTGTGTATTAATCCTTCCCACATCGCTATTGCTAAAAATCTTTTAGGAGAACTTAGCTATGCTAACCAATTAGCATGTAGCATTATAGCCATAGACAACGGAGAACTTCTTAGTAGTATTCAGCTAAAATTTGCCAATACAACTTTGGAGTCCATTATTACTCTATCATCATCACAAAGAATGAACCTCCAAGTAGGCGACCATGTCACTGTGTTAATAAAGGCTAGTGAATTGTCTATGGTTGAAATTTTATGATATATTATTTTAAATTTACTAAAAAGCTACAAACTAAAGTTCATAAATAAAAGGATAATAAAAGATGATAGAAACCTTACAAAACTTAGACTTTGCACCTTTTGTACTTTCGTTTAAGTTGGCAGCTATTACTACGTTGATACTTTTTTTCTTTTCGGTTCCTTTAGCATGGTATCTTTCTCAGACACGTTCTAAGGTTAAGCCATTTTTAGAGGCTTTAACAGCTTTGCCTATTGTGTTGCCTCCTTCTGTTTTGGGGTTTTATCTGCTTGTAGTGTTGTCACATAACTCACCTTTAGGAACGTTTTTTGAAGATACTTTTGGTTTGAGTTTGGTGTTTAACTTTACAGGGTTGGTGGTGGCGAGTTGTTTTTATTCACTTCCTTTTATGGTACAACCTCTGCAAGGGGGCTTTGAATCACTTGATAAAAATATGCTTGAAGCTTCGTATATTGCAGGTAAGAGCAAATGGGAAACTGTCATACGAGTGGCTCTTCCTAATATTAAACCAGCACTTTTGACGGCACTTATCATTACTTTTGCTCACACGGTTGGAGAGTTTGGTGTAGTGTTGATGGTGGGTGGCAGTATACCTGAGGAGACAAAGGTTGCTTCAGTAGCTATCTATGAGATGGTAGAAGTGATGGACTATGGTTCTGCTCATATTTACAGTGCTCTTATGGTGTTGATGAGTTTTGTGGTACTCTTGAGTGTTTATGCTTTCAATGGACGACAAAATAGAAAGTTTGGGGTGTAGTATGATTAAAATTAATATTTTAAAGCCACTACATGGTTCTAATGGTCAAATGGATTTAAAGGTTGACTTAACGATACAGGAGGGAGATTTTGTTGCTTTAGCAGGGGAGAGTGGAGCAGGTAAAACGACACTTTTACGTGTACTTGCAGGGCTTGAAAAGGCTAAAGGTAGTATAGAGATAGGTGGAAAAGTTTGGCTTAATGATAAGATGTGTCTACCTCCACAACAAAGAGCCATAGGGTTTGTTTTTCAAGACTATGCACTCTTTGCAAATATGACTGTAGAAGAGAATTTACTCTATGTAAATAAAGAGAGAGATTTGGCTAAGAAGTTGCTAGAGATGACAGAGTTAAGTGAGCTGAAAAATCGAATGCCTAGTACACTCAGTGGAGGACAAAAACAGCGTGTAAGTCTCTGTAGAGCGATGATGAACCGACCTAAGCTACTCTTAATGGATGAGCCTCTTTCTGCTCTTGACCCCTCTATGCGTACAAAACTGCAAAGAGAGATACTCATACTTCATAAAGCGTTTGGAACAACAACAGTCATGGTAAGTCATGATCCTAGTGAAATTTACCGTTTGAGTAGTCGTGTGGTTGTTCTTGACCAAGGAAAAGTACTAAAAGATGGATCGGCTAAAGAAGTTTTACTAAAAACTAATGGCTCTCAAAAATTCTCTTTTGAAGGAGAACTTTTAGAGATAAGAAAAATAGATGTTATCTCTGTAGCAATTATAGCAATAGGGCAGCAACTTGTAGAGGTAGTGGTAAGTCAAGTAGAAGCTAAAGAGTTAAAAATAGGTGAGAGTGTACAAGTAAGTACTAAAGCGTTTACTCCAACAGTGAGTCAGAATTAAAGTTTAGAGGAGATTAAATTTGAGTTTAACAACAAAAGTATTATGGTCAATGTTATTTGGTATTATAGTAGGATTAGTTATCAACATGAGTGGTTTAAATACGGAGGGAAGTTTTGTAAATCAGTATGTGGTAGGTGGACTCTTTTATATTATAGGAAAGATGTTTGTTACAGCACTTAAGATGTTAGTAGTCCCTTTAGTCTTTTTCTCTCTTATCTCTGGTGTACTTGGCATAGGGGATGTTCGTAAACTAGGAAGTGTAGGATTAAAGTCATTTGGACTCTATATGTTGACGACTGCAGTGGCTATTGCCACTGCTATAAGTTTAGCTATTATAGTTGCTCCAGGGTCTGGTGCTAATGGCACCACAGATGCAACGTTTACAGCCAAAGATGCTCCACCACTTAGTGATGTGCTTATTAATATCATACCTGATAATGTGTTGAGTGCTTTTGCTTCTGGTAATATGTTACAGATTATCTTCTTCTCTATTTTACTGGGTATCTCACTTTTGATGGTAGGAAAAAAAGCACAAGGTATCGCAGAGGGTGTTGAGATAATGAATGAAGCGATGATGAATATGGTAAATATTGTAATGTCTGTAGCTCCTATAGCAGTCTTTGCACTTTTAGCTAAAGCCATCTCAGAACTGGGTTTAGATCTTCTTCTAAGTTTGGGAGGATATGTATTGGTATTGGTAGCTGCATTAATGTTGCACCTTTTTGGAACATTAATGATAATACTAAAACTGTTTTCAGGACTCTCACCTAAACGGTTTTTACAAAAAATACGAGATGCACAAGTCTTTGCTTTTTCTACAGCAAGTTCTAATGCAACCATCCCAGTGACACTTCGTACCGTAACAAAACGTATGGGAGTTGACAACTCTGTAGCCTCTTTTACTGTTCCTTTTGGTGCGACTATTAACATGGATGGTACGGCTATTATGCAAGGGGTAGCTACGGTGTTTATAGCCAATGTTTATGGAGTAGAGTTAGGACTTAGTGGGTACCTTACAGTGATACTAATGTCTGTTTTGGCTTCCATAGGTACGGCAGGAGTTCCAGGTGTTGGGCTTATTATGCTATCTATGGTCTTTGTACAAGTTGGGCTTCCTGTAGAGGGGATAGGACTTATTTTAGGAGTTGACAGACTTCTTGATATGATACGAACTTCAGTGAATGTTACAGGGGATGCTGTAGTGACGTGTGTTGTAGCAAAGAGTGAAAAAGAGTTAGAAATCAATACTTTTAATAATCCAGATGCAGGGTTAGCAGAGATGGTAGAGATTGATAAAAATGCAGAAAAAGAGTTAGCAAATGCTGTGCATAAGATGGAAAAGGTATAATGTTTGTAATAGATAAAAAGGGAAGCTTATGAAAGGTCTTAATACTTATTACTCAAGTAAAAAAAAGTTAAAAGAGTTTATAGATAATCATGAGATAAAAGATAGTAAATCACTGCTAATACAGGTATTTACAGCGTACACTACAGAAGAAGAGATACGTAATCTATTAGATGAAATCACTTTTTTTCTACCACAAGCGGTGATTATAGGAAGTACTACAGATGGTGAGATAATGAATGGTAAAGTCTCTACCAATAAAACCGTATTGAGTTTTACTCAGTTTGAACATACTAGGTTAAAGTCATCTAGTTTAGAACATACATCTGATAGTTATGAAAGTGGTAAGCTCCTTGCACAAGAGTTGATAGAAGAAGATACTAAACTTATTATTGCATTTGCAGATGGACTCCATACAAATGGAAGTACATTTTTAGAAGGTATCTATTCTGTAGATAAGGGTGTGAAAATTGCAGGTGGATTGGCAGGTGATGGAGCAGTGTTCTCTAAGACATATATTTTTGACAAAAAGCGTATTTTGTCAAAAGGTGCAGTAGCTGTTTCGTGTATGGGTAAATCCTTGCTTGTCAATACTAGTTACAGTTTTAATTGGCGTGCAATTGGGAAAGAACTTGTTGTTACACATGCAGAGGGAAATCGTATTTTTACTATAGATAATAGAACAGCCTTAGATACCTATGCACACTATTTAGGAGAGAGAGTTGCTAGGAGTTTACCCAAAATTGGGGTAGAGTTTCCTCTTATTGTAAAAAGGCAGGGTATGTATGTTGCAAGAGCAGTAATGGCAAAACATGAAGATGGTTCTTTAACTTTTGCAGGAGATTTACTTACAGGTGATAAGGTTCAATTTGGACATGGTGACACAGAAGAGATACTTTACAATTCACGAACACTGATTAAGTCATTATACAAAACACCAGCAGAAGTAAATTTTATCTACTCTTGTATGGCAAGAAGACGTTTTATGGATAAAGATATTGAAGTTGAAATTTTTCCTTTACAAGATATAGCTATAACATCAGGTTTTTTTACATATGGTGAATTTTATACTGCTAAAAAACCTGAATTACTTAATCAAACAATGACTATTGTTTCAATAACAGAAAAGGAAAACTTTTTTTGTCCGTTACCTGCTAAAAGTTTAGATTATGAAATTAAAGAAGATAAAGGTAAAAATGCACTTATTCATCTCTTAGATGTTGTAAATAGGGAATCAAAAGAGCAAGAGGGTATAGAAAGAGAGAGAAAAGCTTTTGAGATGATGTTTGAGAAATCTCCTGATGGAATGTTGATTATTAAAAATAATAAATTTATACGTTGTAATCAAAAAATGATGCAAATGTTAAATTATAAGAGTAAAGAAGAGCTATTGGCTTTAAAGCCTGGAGATTTTACTCCAGAATTTCAACCCAATGGAGAACGTTCTTTAGATATTATAGAAAAAATGTTAAATCAAACCCTTGAAGAGGGTGAACAGTTTTTTGAACTTACCTATAAAAAAGCAGGAGGTGAACTTTTTTGGGCGGAGGTTATGATGATTGCAATTATCATAAATGATGAGAGGGTAATAAAAGTAGTTTATAGAGATATCTCACATAGAAAAGATATGGAGCAGTTACTCTCAAGTCAAAAAGATATTTTGTATTATCAAGCACGGCATGATGTGCTTACAGGATTACCAAACCGTACACTATTTACAGAAAAACTTGAAGAGGGAATTAAACGTTCACTTAGAAAAAATAAAATTTTAGCACTAATGTTTATAGATCTAGATCAGTTTAAAGCGATTAATGACTCACTAGGACATGCAATTGGTGATATGGTACTACGTAAAGCAGCAGCACGATTAAGTAAGATTGTAGGAAAGCATAACAGTGTATATCGTTTAGGTGGAGATGAATTTACAGTGATTATGGAGAATATTAAAAAGAAAAAAGATATCTCTATTTTAGCAGAAAAAGTGCTTAAAATACTTCAAGAACCTATTGTAAGTGGTATTCATATACTTCACATTTCTGGAAGTATTGGTATAGGAATTTGTCCTGATAATGCAAAAAATATTAGTGATTTATTAAAAAATTCAGATGTAGCTATGTATAAAGCAAAGGAGCTTGGAGGCAACCGTTTTACCTATTATAAAAAAGAGATGGGAGAGTTTGCCTATGCTCGTTTAACAATGAAAAGTGACCTCTATAAAGCGATTGAAAATAATGAATTTGAAATACATTATCAACCTCAAATAGATGTAAATACAGATAAAATTGTAGGACTTGAAGCATTAATACGGTGGAAAAATCCTAAGTTTGGTTTAGTGCCTCCTATAGAATTTTTACCTTTAGCACATGAAATAGGTATTATTGTTGTTATAGACTGGTGGGTGATGGAAACTTCAATGCGACAGATAAAGTTATGGCATGATAGTGGACTCTATAGTGGTACACTAGCATTAAACTTTACACTCAAACAGTTAGAGAGTGATACTTTTATTACACAACTACAAGAAATTATGCAAAAAACAGGATTTGAGTCTCATTGGCTCGAACTAGAGATTCCTGAAAGTGAAGTGATGAGAAATCCTGAAAATGTTATTTCTAAATTAAAAGCATTAAAAGCACTTAATATTAATATTTCGATTGATGATTTTGGTACGGGGTACTCTTCTCTCTCTTACTTAAAACGTTTACCTATACATAAATTAAAAATTGATGGTTCATTTATGTATGATATTCCTAAAGATCGCGATGCTATGGTAATTGTTGAAACGATTATTACACTTGCAAGAAGTCTCTCTTTAGAGGTTATAGCTGAGGGTGTAGAGACCAAAGAGCAGAGAGATTTTTTAGTAAATAATCACTGTAACCATATACAAGGCTATTTCTATAGTAAGCCTATTCCTGTAGATGATGTATCTGCTATGTTAAATCAAAGAAATTTTTGATAAAAAAGGAGTTTTATGTTAAAAATATTTATAGCTTTTTTATTAGTATTTATCTTTGCTACTTGTCAGTTATCGGCAAATAGAACGTTAGAAGTACAAGTGAATCAGATAGCAAAAGATGCTTCAGCAAAAGTAAGGTCTGAGGTTAGAAATACAATCATTAGGCAAATGAGAGTGGTAGAAGAGGCAAAGAAGAGACACCGTAGGTTAGAAGAAGCAGAACAACAACGTAAAATTACTAAAGTAGAAGTGCAAAGAGAGCTTGCTAGAGAAAACAGACGCTTAAGAGAAAAAAAAGCTAAACGTGTGCGGTATTCAAAAAAACAAAAAAAGAACCAAGTAGCAAAATCAGAAAAGAGATTGAGCTACTATGATTCAAAATTATTGGCAAAAATAGATATCTCATCGCAAAGAATGCATGTGTATTTAAAAGGAAACTTACTTCATTCATGGAAAGTCTCAACAGGAAGAAAAGGGTTTTATACGCCTACAGGAAACTATAAGCCTGGGTATATGACAAAAATGCACTATTCAAAAAAATATGATAACGCAGCCATGCCTTACTCTGTATTTTTTAAAGGTGGGTATGCAATACATGGTACAAAAAATGTAAAAAGACTAGGAAGAAAGGCATCTCATGGATGCATAAGGCTTAGAACATCTAATGCTAAAGAGCTTTATACACTTATTAAAAAAGTAGGAAAAGGGAACAGTAAAATTAAGATAGTTTATTAAAAAAGAGGCTTATAAACCTCTTTTTTGAATACTTGTTATGAGTTGTGCTGCACTTCCTGCCATCTCTCCTTTGGGTTGGTAGAGATAGTTATGTACTTTATCTGGTATATTATCAGGAGTTTCTAAAGCTTCAAACTCTTCTTTGGCTGACTGTTTTGCTTTAAATAGAGCCATTTGTACCCTTGAGTAGAAATTTGCTGCACCCTCTCCTGAAGTCTCTATAGAGAGAAAGTTTGCAGAAGGGTAACGGCTTGTAACTAAAGACTGAATACCATCTGAAACTGCTGAAGAGGGCATGCATCCAAAAGGTTTTACAGAGATAACAAGATGTGCTAAGTTGTGTTTTACACTCTCTAGGAGGTGTGCAACTTCTAAGTGTCCCTCTCCACCCTCAGCATATAAAGGATAATATACTTTACTGAGTTTTGAAAGCTCTTCTATATTGGGTACCTCATAGTCATGAAGTCCAGCAGCTTTTGCATAGAGATTAAAGTACGTTTTTACAGCAGCTTTTGCAAGTTTCATCATCCCTTTTAATTTTAAATTACTAAAGTCAACACTTGAAGCCTTATGCTCTTCTAAGTCTTCCTCTTTTTCTGCTTTATACTCTGCTTCCCAGATGCTTAGCATAAGCCGGTTAATAATAGGTTGAGGAATACACTCTGCTCCCTCTGCTTCTAAAAATTTATGAAGATTATAGTTTCCATCACCTTCAGTCATCGCTGCCCAAAACTCTCCCATAACCATGACTTTTGCTTTTGGTTGTAGACGATTGAGTTTTACTTTCTCTAATGCTTTACGACAATGCCACATCGCAATAACCAAACTTTTTTTCTGCATAAATGCTTCACTTAAAATTGTATAGCATTTCTCTATCGCTTTATCTGTTGCTCCTTTTTCTATTTCATAAGGGCGTATTTTATAGGTAAGCATGTTAAGAATATCACCAATAAGAATAGACTTAACTAAAGTAATAAAAAATTTAGGAGAGAAATCCATAGACTCTTCATCATTTTTAGCTTGAAAAATACCTTCATTATGTTGAAAGCTCATTATACGAAAACCTTCAAAGCCAGCATCTTTCAGGGCTTTTCTATACTCTGTAATATACATACCAAAACGACATGGTCCACAACCTCCAGCTGTAAGATAGAGGTACTTTTCTACTATCTCTTCGCTACTCATGCCACTGCGTTCTTTTAAGTCAAGTAGATATTTAACAAGGTTACCTACAGTAAAGTATGTAGGGTTACATTGACCTCTATTTCCAAATGTCTTACCATTACGGAATGAATTAAAGTCGGGATTAGGTAGAGCAATGTAGTTTTCTCCTAAAGATTGAAGTGCTGACATTACAAGTTTATCTTGCAGTATAGTCATACCTCCAAGAAGAACAATCGTATCTTTCTTTTCTGATTTCTTATATTTTTTATTAATAGTGTCACGCCATTGAGTTACATCTTGTCCAAAATAGGCTAATGTACTGTTGTTGTCTTCAGGTGGTTTAATACTGCTACATGAACTCATAGTGTCTCTTTTTCTAACGTATTTATTTGTGTTTTGCGTGTCATTAGTGTCCTTTTGTACTGTTCAAGTGTATAAGCAAATGTTTTTACACGTATCTTTATAGAGCCACCAGGTTTATTTGCATCTATATCATGCAAGGTAAGGTGAGGTGTGCGACTTGAACCTAAAATTTTATCGATAATAGAATATGTAGGTGCATCATGCCCGCATTTAAAGCTTGAAAGGTCAAGTACGGCTACATTTGAGTGTCTTGCTGCAAATTTAGCTGCCCAAACTTTTTGTGATGAGTTCGTTGAGTAGTTTTCAGGCCAGACATCACGGATGTCAAAATAATCTTCTATGTAACCCTCTTTTAACTCTTTTCCAAAGTAGGGTTCAAGGTATGCTTCATCTCTTGGAATAGCACGCATGGAGAGGGTTTTAAATCCAAGACTTTGAAACTCATCAAGTACTTCATGGTTGATACCAGGATCTGAATGATAAGGTCGTCCCAGAAGTAAGAGTACAATTTCATCATTTTTCACAGCATCATCAAGAAGGGCTTTCCCATCTTGCATAATACTTTCATCATTGGCTTCAAGTGCTTTCCATGCTTGTTCTGCTGCCCAGTTACTCTCATCTTGAGTGATGTGCAGTTTCTCTTTCCATGTATTAAAAAGTTCTTTTTTAAGAAGGTTTTTGTTATCAAATGTTATAGCATCATCAATGTACTCTATGCCTTTGTTTTTAAAGAGATCTTGTTCTTTTGTAAAAGCTGAGTAAACTACTCTAGGTGTTCCCACAATAATAGGACAAGCAGTTTGCCCCATAGTACTACTAATAAAGCCAGGTAGGTTTATAATAGCAGGGAACCAAAGATAGTCAAAAGCAACTCTATGAAATTTCTTTCCAAACATCAGTGCATAGACATGAGACTGTGCTACTTTTGCAGGAAAACATGAATCAACAGAACCATACTTTGCACCCTCTAGGTACATATCTTCATTTGAAAAAGCAGAAAATTGTATGTGTGCAGGTTGTATCTCTAAAGCTTCAAGGTAAGCTCTTATAAAGGGAGCAATGTTGTAGATGTTGAGTACTTTTGGTATAGCAATACGTATGCGTTTACGATGTTCAATATCAGCTTCACTACTAACTTCAAAAGCGCTCTGCACTTTTTTACGTAGTGTAGGTCCCCACCCACCTAAAGTAACTTTGACTTTTTGTCTGCTTATTTGTGTTTGAGCATTGGGTTTCTCTTCTAGTACATAACTTGAAGCAAAAAGTGCTTTAGACTCTTTTTTAACAAGATTTGGCGTATCTTTTTGTAGTGATTTACGCTCATTTTGTAATAGTTTAAGTGCTTGAGGAGACTCTACAGTTCCGCTCTCACAAGCAAAACCTGCTATATACCGAACACTTTGAGAGTTAGGAGTTTGTGTGTCTATAAAGGTCCGTGAACAGTCTATGGGACAGAACTTACATCTTGTACTCTCATCGGTACGTGAAGTGTAGGTGAGTTGTAATGCCTCTTCTAACCCTACAAATGTTGCATAACCTTTTTGTTTCACTACATCCCTTGCTTCTATGGCTGCACCAAAAGCACCCGCCTCTCCAGGGTATGGGTGCACATCAACTTTGGCATTGGGTACAAGGTTTTTAATGTAGTCTACTTGGGCTTTTAGGGCTGCTAAGTTATACTGTGTTCCTCCTTGAAGTACAAAGTGGTTACCAAAGGATGCCAAGTTTGGAGCTTGAACAACATACTGCCATACATTTTTAGGGAGTACTTTAGCGATACCTGCAAAGAGTTCTTCTTTGGTGTAACCCTCTTTTTGGAAGTTGACACGGTCTGTGTCTAAAAAGACCGCACAGCCATAGTTAAAGAGAGGGGCTTGTGTGGCTTCAAATGCTACATCTGCAAAGCCCTCTACCTCTACACCAAATTGTTTAGACATACTTTGAAGTAGGGTTCCATTTCCTGCTGAACACTGGTTTGAGAGACGAAAGTTTTTCATCATACCATTTTCCATAAAAAGAACTTTAATATCTTGCCCTCCAATGTCACATATAATGTCAATACTCTTACCAAATACTGCTTGAGCAGACTTCATATGGGCAATGGTTTCTATGATGTTGGCATCAGCATTTAATGCACCTTCAAGTACATCAGCTGCGTAGCCTGTAGTCCCTAACCCTTTGATATCATAAAAATTATTTGGGTCTAGTTCTTTGATTTTCTCTAGTAACTCCACGGTATCTTGTATAGGGTTACCCTTGGAGAGTTGGTAGACTTTAAGAAGAAGTTTCCCCTCTTTGTCAACTAAGACAGCCTTAGATGAGGTAGAGCCACCATCCATGCCTAAGTAACACTCTGTTTTTTCACTTAATACTATAGGCTCAAATGGGGGAATACTATATGCCTCCTTAAAAGCTTTTAACTCTTCGGGACTTTTTACTAATGGTGTGTCATTACTAGAACTGTTTTGAATGCCACCTGACTCTACTAATGTTTTGAGTTGAAGTACACCATTGAATGACTTGTCATGGTTTGATTCACCTTCTCCAAATACTACTGCACCAAAAGCGGCATAGTATTGAGCATTTTCAGGAACAATAACGAGTTCATTGAGCTTCTTTTTGTCATAGTCTATGTCTCTTTCATCCCAAAGTTCACTAATACGCATACGCCAACACTCTTGTAAAAATGGTAAGTAAGTGTTAGGTCCACCTAAAAGTAGTACTTTAGGCATGAGGGTATTACCACGTGTAAGTACAGTAAGGTTTTGCATGACTATGGCATCAGCTAATGAGTTCATAATCTCATTAGAGGGCACGGAAGTTTTGACTAGGTTTACAATATCTGTCTCAGCAAAAACCCCACACTTTGCAGCGACATGGTGCAACTTGTCTGTTTCAAAAGAGAGTTTCTGTACATCTTCACTCTCCATACCTACTTTCATAGTACATTTTTCTATGGTAGCACCAGTACCTGAAGCACATTTATCATTCATAGAAGTAGAGACAGTTTTTTTACCATCTTCTCCCTCTTTAAAGTGGATAATCTTTGCATCCTGTCCACCTAATTCTATAACAGAGTTTACATCAGGATGGTAATACTCAACAGCAAGAACTACAGCATTTACCTCTTGAACAAAACGAGCATTTATTGTAGGAGCAATACGGCTAGCCCCTGAACCTGTGATGTAGACTTTGTCTATATGCTTATACTCCTCTTCATGAGTAGTAGCAAGTTTTTGTAGTAGTGTAAGTAGAGTATATGCTTGTTTCGTGTCATGGGGGGTATACGCTTTAGCAACAATGTTAAAAGTGTTATCACACAGAACATATTTGACTGTAGTAGAACCTATATCTATGCCTAATGCATATTTTTTTGTCTCTTGCTGTTTCATTTTACCTCTTTTGTTTTAAATGCCCAAAATATCCAAATGATTCCCAAAAGTATAAAAGGAATACTTAGCATTTGCCCTGTACTCAGTGGAAGATCTGTTATGTAAGCTGCTTGTCTTGTTTTTGTATACTCTATGAAAAATCTTGCAGTAAAAAGGGTAAGGAAAAATGTACCAGGGAGTACTTTTGTTGCAAAAGCAGGGGGTACTTTACGGTAAATAGTCAATAGAAGCAGACAGATAGCAAGATAAGCAAACGCTTCGTAAAGTTGTACTGGGTGACGTGGTATCATGTCAATACGCTCAAAAATAATAGCCCATGGTACTTCTGTAGGTTTACCCAGTATTTCAGAGTTAAAGAGGTTACCAAAACGTACAAAGGCAGCAGTTAATGCTCCAGGTATAGCAACTCTGGCAAGAAGCCACATATAGGATTCATTGTATCGTTTAGCAAAAATGTAAAGGGCTATAAGTATACCTGAAAGACCGCCATGACTAGCCAATCCACCTTTCCAAATAGCTAAAATCTCAAGGGGATTACTTAAATAGTAGTTAGGTTCATAAAAGAGACAATGTACTAAGCGTGCACCTACTACTGTACCAACCATAACATAGATTAGAAGAGTCTCTAATATAGCTGGGTCTTTTCCTTCACGTTTATAAACCCAGTCTAAGATTTTAAGTCCTAAAAAAAATGAACCTACAAAGAGTAGCCCATACCAACGAAGTTGAATAGAGCCAAATTCAAAGATATTTGGATCAATATTCCATATAAAGTGTTCCATATTAATAGTAAGCCTTTTAGTAATTAATCGTATTATACTTTAAATTATTTAATGCACTGTTTATAGTGTATAATTTAAATCATAAGAGTTCTCCAAAAACTACAGATTCAACGGTAAATCCTCCCGTTGGTCTGAGCATTTTACTTGCAGTTTTTGGAGAAGTCTATAATAGACATCTTGCAAAACCTATCGGAAACGATGGCTTTAGCCTCGTCACATGGTGAAGCTGAAGCATCACTTCCAAGTTTTGCAAGAACTCCAATAAAATATGAAGTAAATATATTATACGAAGGAAAAATATGATTATCTATATACATGGTTTTGGCAGTCATGGCTTAGGAGCTAAGGCACTTGCTTTAAAAGCATACTTCAAGAGTAAAGAGATACCATTTATCTCTCCTTCATTGTCGTATGTTCCCGACTTAGCGATACAAACACTTGAAGCGTTGATAGAGTCTTATGGTGAGGTGCAACTTATAGGCTCATCATTAGGTGGGTACTATGCCATCTATTTGGCTCGAAAGTATAAGCTAAAAGCAGTACTTATAAACCCTTCTATCTACCCTTATATCACTCTTGAAAAAGTTTTAGGTAATGCTCCTACTTTTTATGATAATACTTATTTCTCATGGCAAGAGTCACACCTAGAAATGCTTAAAAAATATGAAACAGATACTGTAATCGAGGAAAATATAATGCTACTCCTACAAAAAGGAGACAAAACCCTAAACTACAAAGAAGCCTTAAATAAACTTCCAAATTCTAAACAAATTGTAGAGGAGGGTGGAAGTCACAGCTTTGATGGAGTGCAGAGGTATCTTGATGAGGTGAATAGATTTTTAAATGGCGTATCCTTTACCTAAATAACTTCTTCATAGCAGCAAAAAAGAGTTTCATAACTCCTTCGTTTCCTACAAGTTTGTTGATATAGTCATCATAACTTAATCCTTTATCTTCTAGGTATCCTGTAAGGTATTTTTCTGCGTCTTCTACGCTTGTTGCATTTTCAATATCATTAAGTTTTTGGTAAAGGGTATTTATCTCTTTTACCACGTATTTGGGTGCTGCTTGTCTAAAAGCTGTGTATCCTACTGTTTTATTACTAAGTTTATCTTTTTTTGTCTCAAATTCTGTCATAACCCAGTAGTATCGACCATCTTTTGCTAAGTTCTTTACAATAGCCATGAGATTTTGACCAGACTGTAAACGACTCCAAAGAAGCTTGAAAATAACTTTAGGCATATGAGGGTGTCTAATAACGCTGTGTGGTTTTCCTATCAACTCACTCTCTTTATATCCTGATATAGCTACAAAATAATCATTACCATAAGTAATAATACCTTGTTCATCAGTTTTACTAACAATGTATCGTTTAGGGTCTAGGACTATCTCTTCATCTATGAGTGTTAATGTTGACATTTTGTTCCATTTGTATTAATTTATGTGCTATTATAAATAAAAGAGGTAACACAGCAGTAACAATTTTAAGGTAGTATCTTTTTCTGTAACTAAGATTAAAGGAGTTAAACAATGAGAAAACAATTATTACTTGAAGAGTTTGATAAATATAGTAAATACTGTGCTAAAAAGAATAAAAAATTAGAACATCTTGTGGTTGGTTTTAGTAAAGATGAAGAGAAAATATGTTTGAAAATTCAAAACTGTAAAATGCAAAAATGGTTTAATGAAAGAGAGGAGTTGTTAAATACTCTTTATGGTGTTAAACGTATGAAAAAATTAAATGCATATATAGAAGAGTGGCATGAAGATACAGAAAAAATCTGTAAACTATTTATGGAACAAGAGAATAGAAAAAAGACATTAACTGAAAAATTATTTAAAAAGAGACAAAAAGGAAATAGCTATACTAAAGAGCAAGATAAAATAGATCTTTGGAAAATGAATATATTATCAATAACCATTAAAATAGAATCAAAATTTAAAATGATGAAAAATAGGCTGAATGCAATGTCTGAAGAGATGGTAGAAGAGAAGAGTAGAAGATAATCCTACTCGTTTATCTTCTCTTTTATCTCTTTAGCGATAGTAGAAATTTTGCTAATCTTTTGAGTGTTGTTTAAACTCTCATCAAGTAATACTTTTACAAAGGCTGAACCTACGATGACACCATCTACGCCTTTGGCTTTCTCTTTTGCTGTGTTGGTATCTACAC
Organism: Campylobacterota bacterium; assembly: GCA_034659695.1. Classification (GTDB taxonomy): domain Bacteria; phylum Campylobacterota; class Campylobacteria; order Campylobacterales; family Sulfurovaceae; genus Sulfurovum. The sequence goes on from JAYEHY010000120.1 coordinate 18,357, forward strand.
CAAAGCCTACGTAAACAGGTGTTTTTGAGTATTTTTTGATGTTGGTAATGATAGGTTGCAAATCTTCACTCTGTCCACTTCCTGTAATACCTGCGTAAGCAACAAGATAGATAAACTTTTGTGAATCAGTAACTATCTGTTTGATGCGTTCTTCTGTGTCGGTAGGGGCGATGAAGTCTATGAGGCTAAGTCCTGCACTTTTGATGTTTTTTTGGTAAGGTTTTGCCTCTTCAAAAGGTAAATCAGGAATAATGAAACCATTAACACCTGCTTTTTTTGCTTCATTTATAAAGTTCTCCATACCTTTGTGGTAAAAAGGGTTGAAGTATCCCATCCATAGGGTATCTATGTGTGGTGCTATTTGTGCAGAAGCGTCAAAAAGATGCTGTAGTTTAAAACCATTTTGAAGTGCTTTTAAGTTTGCCTTTTCTATGACTGGACCATCTGCAACAGGGTCAGAGAATGGCATACCAAGCTCTAAGGTATCTACTCCTGCTTCACCTAATGCCAAAGCAGCATCGACTGTAAACTCTAATGATGGAAAACCTGTAGTGATATATGCGACTAAATTTTTCAATTGGGACTCTTTTTATCTGATATAGTATAATAGTTTCAACATTATATGATAAAATGAGTAAAAAATAGGGTCACTAAAGAGAATGTTTTATAGCTGACCTAAAAATAGATGGAAAAATAATGAGTATTCATACCCCTAAAATAGAGAAAAAAGTAACATTAACTACTATAGCTAAAATGAAAGGTGTTGAGCCTATTACTATGGTGACAGCTTATGATGCACTTTTCGCAAAACTTTTTGATGGTGAAGTAGAGATGATTCTTGTGGGTGACAGCCTTAACATGAGTTTTTTAGGTAAAGAGGACACACTTTCAGCTACGATGGATCAAATGATATACCATACTCAAGCAGTTTGTAATGGTGCGAAGTTACCACTTATCGTGCTAGATATGCCTTTTGGTAGTTACACATCAGTTGAGGTTGCAGTACAAAATGCAACTAGAGCTTATCAAGAGACTAATGCTCAGGCAGTAAAGATAGAAGGTGGAAAAGAGAGAGCTTATATTGTAGAAGCTTTAACAAAAAATTCCATAGCAGTTCTTGGTCATATAGGCTTAATGCCACAGTTTTTACGTTCTGATGGTGGGTACAAAATAAGAGGTAAAGACCAAGCAGACATAGACACACTTGTTGAAGATGCAAAAGCATTAGAGAAAGCAGGGGTATTTGCTATTGTGGTAGAGGGTGTAAAGAGTGAAGCTGCAGAGGCTATTACTAAGGCGGTTTCTATTCCTACTATTGGTATAGGGGCTGGTAATGCAACTGATGGTCAAGTGTTAGTATGGTCAGATATGTTTGGTTTCTTTGAAGCATTTAAACCTAAATTTGTAAAGCAGTATTGTGATGGAGCGAAACAGATACGTGAAGGGTTAGAATCTTACACAGATGAGGTAAAATCAAGAGAATTTCCTAGTGAAGCGTATACCTACTAATGGAACGAATGGTTGAGATAGAACGCTTTGAAGGTGAAGTAAGTTATGAGATGACACTTCGTCCAAGCTCTTGGGATGAGTATATTGGGCAAGAGAAGATGAAGAAGAATCTTAAGGTTTTTATAGAAGCGAGTAGAAGAAGAGATGAAGCACTTGATCATATATTGTTTTTTGGACCTCCAGGTTTAGGTAAAACAACCATAGCTAACATTATTGCATCAGAGATGAGTGCCAATATTAAGACAACTGCTGCTCCGATGATAGAGAAAGCAGGAGACTTAGCTGCACTTTTAACCAATATAGAAGAGGGTGATATTTTATTTATCGATGAGATACACCGTATGAGTCCAGCAATAGAGGAGATACTCTACCCAGCGATGGAGGACTTTCGCTTAGATATTATTATTGGTTCTGGTCCTGCTGCACAGACGGTTAAGATAGACCTGCCACGTTTTACACTCATTGGGGCAACTACAAGAGCAGGAATGCTCTCTAATCCTCTAAGAGAGCGTTTTGGTATGCACTTTAGAATGCAGTTTTATACAGCAGAGGAGTTAGCGAAGATTGTGGCACAAGCTTCGCATAAACTAGACAAGCCTTCTCAAGAACAAGCTTCTGTAGAGATAGCGGGAAGAAGTAGAGGTACACCACGTATAGCGCTTCGTTTGTTAAAAAGAGTAAGAGATTTTTCGGAAGTAGCCAATGAAAATGAAGTAACCCTAGAGCGAGCGAAGTATGCTTTAGATGAGTTGGGTGTTAATAACCTTGGCTTTGATGAACAAGATATACAACTCTTAGAGCTTCTAGTTTCTGCTAAAAATAAGCCGATGGGTTTAAGTACTATTGGTGCAGCACTGAGCGAGGATGAAGGAACAATAGAAGATGTACTAGAGCCTTACCTTATAGCTAATGGCTACATAGAACGAACAGCACGTGGTCGTATAGCTACACAAAAGAGTTATGCACATTTTAAATTAGGCGGTATGCATAGCAATAAAGGACTTTTGAATGATTAGTAATAAAAGCCTAATGATTACTCTACTTTTTGTACTCTCACTTATTGGTGCATATAGTATTTATAAGCCTTTTTTACTCTCTATTATTGTAGCTATGTTGTTAACAATGGCAACCTATAACTTAACGAAAAAAATGATTAAATTTTTCAAATCAAGAAAAATATCTGCAACGGTAGCTACATTGCTTTTAACTTTGGTAATTTTTGCTCCTATTGTCTATATTGCAACGATTGGAGTATCTCATGCAGCCAACATTGATATAAGAACAATTCAAGAAATCACTTCAGTGATAAAAACATTTTCAGAAGAGATACCTTATGTTCAGGAGTGGATTGAAGCTAGTTTAAGTGATGCAAAGATTACTGAATATATCCATGACTCTACTTCCTATGTGACAACTGCAGGAAGTGTAGGAGTAGGATTTATTAAAAATATGTTACTTGTATTAATATTTTATTTCTTAATCAACTATTATGGAGAGCGTTTTTTTGAACTCATACGTGCATTAATGCCTGTGAGTAAAATGAAAAGTGCAAAGATGATACATGAAGTATCTTCTACTATGGAAGTGGTTTTTTACTCTATTATCGTTACTGCTATTTTTGAAGGTCTTCTTTTTGGTATTATGGTGAGTCAATTTGGTTTTGATGGCTTATTATTTGGTGTTATTTATGGGTTTGCTTCATTAGTCCCTATTATAGGAGGTGCTGTAGTATGGGTACCTGTTGCTTTATATAGCTGGACAAAGATAGATGCAAATTCTGCTATGGTTATTGCAGGTTATTCGGTAATTGTTATCTCTATAATTGCAGACACTTTTGTAAAGCCTGTGATTATCAAAGTGATTAAGGAAGATTTACTTAAAAGTACAATTGAGATTAATGAGATAGTAATATTTTTCTCTATATTAGCAGGGATGAGTACATATGGTTTTTGGGGTATGATTTTAGGACCAGCGATAACCTCTTTTCTTATCGCAATTACAAAAATATATATAGACTATAATTATAAAGAACAAGCGATAGGTAAAACTTAGCATTTTTTCATATAGTAGATGCTATTATGCCTAATAAAATATCCAAAAGGAAAAAGTTATTATTAAAATATTGATTATAGAAGATGATCCAGAGTTAGCACTCATCTTAACAAACTATCTTACAAAGTTTGATATGGAAGTTATAGGTGCAGAAGATCCATACATAGGACTCTCGTTACTTACACAACATAAATTTGATTTGATTATTTTAGATTTGACGCTTCCTGGTATGGATGGACTTGAAGTGATTCCTAAAATAAGAGAGGTAAGTAATATTCCTATTATTATCTCTTCTGCACGTGATGATATTACTGATAAAGTTATAGGTATGGAGCGTGGAGCAGATGATTATATGCCTAAGCCTTATGACCCACGTGAGCTTGTTACACGTATTAAAACTATTTTAAGACGTACACATAGTTCCGAAGAAAGAGTGGAAGTAAAAGAGGAGATTTTTGTTAGAGATTCAAAAGCACACTCCATAAGCTTTAAAGGCGAGTTCTTAGATTTAACAGCAGCAGAGTATGATATTTTGGGGATGTTAATTCAGCATAAAAATGGATCAGTTTCAAGAGAGCAACTTCTTTATGAAAGTGAGCATATAGATGATGACAGTTCTATAAAAAATATTGATGTTATTATCTCAAGAGTAAGACAGAAAATTGCAAAATTAGACCCAGATCATGTCTACATTAAGCCAATTCGTGGTGTAGGGTATCTTTTAACTGATCGCGTATGAGAAACTTATCTGTAACTACATTTATCCATATTCTATTTTCTGTTGCAATCATTATTTTGATTGCAACTTTCTTACTCTTTTTCTCTTGGAATGAGGATCGCCATAAAATAGAGGAGTTTAAGCACTATCAACTCATCTCCATGACTTTTCTCTCTAATTTACAATTTGATCCCAATAAGGATGATCTTGAAAAACTTTATAAAGAGTTAAGAGTAAAGCCTATCTCTAAAGAGGATATTGCTAAAATAAAAAAAGAGATTCAAGAGCATGGAGAGACTATTTTTTCAGGTGGCTCAACCATGGGACGTGTGAGAGTTTTCAAAACAGATAACACGCAGTATATCTATGGACAGCGTTTAGGGCATAACCTTATGCTTGAAGATAATAGACCAAAGAACTACTATTTTATTATAGCACTTACCTTAGGATTTTTTCTTTTGGGAGTACTTTTAATACTCTATTTAGCAGTATTAAAAAAGCTTTATCCTTTAAAAAGATTACATAAAGAGATAGAGCATTTTGCACAAGGCGATATGAATACACGTATTACGTATGAGTATGATGATGAGATAGGAAAAATAGCTAAGAACTTTGATGATGCAATTTTACATATTAATGAGTTGGGAGCCTCAAAAAATCTTTTTATGCGTAACTTAATGCATGAGTTAAAAACACCTATTACTAAAGGGCGTATTGTTGTTGAGATGCTAGAAGATGAGACAGTTAAAAAGATACTCACTCGTGCATTTGAGCGTATGAATGAGCTTATTTCGGAACTAGCAGAGATAGAGAGGGTAACCACACAAAGTTTTGAACCACACTTTGAACAGGTAACTTTAGACTCTGTAATAAGAAGAAGTCAAGAGCTTCTAATGGTAGAGAGTAACTGTGTTGAGGTAGAGATAAAAAATAAAACTATTATCACTGATGTTAATTTGATGGCATTAGCGATAAAAAATTTGTTAGATAATGGATTGAAATATGGCAAAAAGAGGAGTGTGAAACTTCGCACAAATGGTTATGCTATAGAGATTATTTCAAAAGGTGAAGTATTAAAAGAGCCTTTGAGTTATTATACAGAACCATTTTCACAAGCAGAAAAAAGAAGCAGTGGGTTTGGCTTAGGACTCTATATTGTACACGCTATTTTAGAAAAACTAGGATATAAATTAGGGTACAAATATGAAGATGGAAGTAATATCTTTATAATAAAAATGCAAGAGAGTTGTCCTCTCTAGTTTTTAAGTGCTTCAGCGATCAACTCTAAAGGGTTTTTAAAGACGGTCTCTACTTTGGCATTGTTCATCGCTTCACTTAGTTGTACTCTACAAGCAGAACACTCTGCACTTACATAGTGCGCTTTAGTCTCTTGTATCATGGCTGCTTTTGGTTTACCGGCAGCCTCAGCAAAATGAAACTTCTCTGTTTGCATTGTGACACCACCAAAACCACAACAACGGCCTGGATCACTCATCTCTATCATCGGGTAGTTTGGTGCTAAAAGATTACGGGGTTGTTGGTGAATTCCTTGTACCTTTTTAGCATGACAAGGGTCATGATAAGTGACTGCTTTATCAAACTTTGTACCTTTGTCTTTTAGTAGCTGTTGTAGGGCAGTATGGTCATCTAGCCACTGTGTAGCCATAAATATTTTTTCACTAACCTTTTTAGCTCTAGCTTCCCACTGAGGCATATCATGATTTTTAAAGAAGACTTGCCAGTCATGTTTGACCATAGCAGAGCAGGTAGCTTCAGGTATGAGCATGGCATCACACTCATCCATAAAACTCTCAAAGTACTCAATGTTCTTTTTGGTCATATACTCAACTGAACTTACATCTCCTGTAAAGTAGGCAGGTGCACCACAGCAGAGTTGCTCTTTAGGGATAAAAATATCGATATTTAGCTCTTTTAAAATCTCTACCAAGCTATCGCCAATACCTGTATAGTTGTAGTTGGCTAAACAGCCAATAAATAGGGCTATACGCTGGTTTTTCTTCTCTTGAATGGGGGCAGGTATCTCTTCGGGGTAGGTGTTTAGAAAACTGATTTTAGCCATTGAAGGGAGGAGTCTGTCTTTTTTTACCATAGGCAATGAAAACCTTGCACGAAGTCCTCTGCCTTTGTCATCTTGTGCCAATGCACAAGTTTTAAACATAAAGCCCATTTTCATGACAAAGTCCATAATCTTACGGTGACGCAAAAGGAAGAAAAAACCTTTTTTAAACCATGCGATACCAAATTTATCGGCAATATCTGCACGGACCTCTTCTATGACCATGTCGGTAGGTAGGGAGTTGGGACAGACATCTACACAAGCCGTACAGAGAAAACAGCTCTCAAATATACTTTTGGCATTTTTATCTAATTCTAAATGACCTCTTTGATAGGCACCTAAAAGGTCTATGAATCCACGAGGAGAGGTAGTCTCATCAGGGTTGATCTGGTGAATGGTACATACGGGGATGCATTTACCGCATTTGATGCAGTCATCAGATGTTGCCGTAAAGTTAAAAATATCTTCTGGTCTTTTCAAATAATGTTCCTTTTTCTGTAGGTCGGGGTGTCCTCACCACGACCTATATATCAAACTGTTTTAGAAAAACTTTTTTTACTTGCACCGTACTTTTTCATATAGGCATCAAATGGCATGGCTATATTTCTGATGAGTAGGGTACCTGTTGTGCTTACTGTTATCTTGTTATCACTAATAGTAACCAGTTTGGCATCTACAAACTCTTGCAGTGCATCCAGTGCATCAGCAAAATAGCTCTTAAAGTCTATCTTATGTTCTTTATTAACACGTTTCATATCTATGCTGAAGTTTGCCATAAGCTCCATAATAACTGATTTTCGTAAAAAGTCATCATCACTTAACACTACACCTCTCTCAAAAGGGAGTTTCCCTGCGTCAAGTGCCTCTTCATAGCGTTTCATATCTTTAGTGTTTTGAGCATAGTAACGCTCACCCTCACCAATACTTGTCAGTCCAATGCCTACAAGGTTTGCACCACCTTTAGTCGTATACCCTTGAAAGTTTCGATGAAGTTCACCTTTCTCAATAGCAGCAAAAAGTTCATCTTCAGGCTTAGCAAAGTGATCCATACCGACCATCTTATATCCGTGACTCTCAAAAAAGTCAATGGTGTATTGAAAAATTTGTAACTTTACATCAGGGGTAGGTAGTGTAGTCTCATCAAATTTACGCATGGTTTTCATAAGCCAAGGTACGTGGGCATAGTTAAAGACAGCAACTCTGTCAGGGTTAAGATGTGTAGAGAGTTTGAGTGTCTTTTTAAAGGTCTCTAGCGTTTGGTATGGAAGTCCATAAATGAAGTCTGTGTTGATAGAGTTAATACCATATTTTCTAGCGAGCTCTACAGCATTTTTAGTCAGTTCCAAGGGTTGTACACGGTGGATCTCTTGTTGTACTTTATCATCTAAATCCTGTACGCCGAAACTGATACGGTTAAAGCCATGTTTCTGAAAAACTTTCATCTGCTCTTCATTAAAAAAACGCGGGTCTATCTCACAGCTTACCTCAGCTTCTTTGCTCCAGTTTGTAAACTTAGATTTGATGTAGGTGACTATCTCATCGAGTTCAAAGGCTTTGTAGAAAGTGGGCGTACCTCCACCAAAGTGAAACTGTATGACTTCACGGGAAGTGTCGATGTGTTCAGCTAAAAGGTCAACCTCTTTTTTCAAGTACTCTATGTAACGGCTCAGCTTCTCCTCTTTAGAGGTAAAGACAACATTACATCCACAAAAGTAACAGGCACTTCTACAAAATGGCAAGTGAATATAGAGTGAAATCTTCTCTGTAGAGGTCTCTAAAAATTTGATATACTCATCATACTTAAAGTCACTGTTAAACTCCAGTGCTGTTGGATAGGAGGTGTATCTTGGTCCCGGTCTGGAGTATTTGCTGAATTTTTCGAAATCTATAGTACTCATTTTCTCTCTTTATGTTTTTCTTTTGTAGGGGTGTACCTGTGTGTGTACCCTCTCTTGGGCAGACACACAGGTCTGTCCCTACAGGTTTTATTTATCTCTCTGTCCATCTAGCCAGACCATGATCCCTTTTTGGGCATGTAGTCGGTTTTCTGCTTCAGTAAAGACAACTTCTGCATGTTTTTCAAAAGTCTCTTCACTTACTTCATATCCTCTGTAGGCTGGAAGGCAGTGTAGGAAAATAGCATCTTCTTTTGCAAGATGCATTAAAGATTCATCTACAATGTACCCATCAAACACTTTCATACGTGCCTCTTTTTCATCTTCTTGCCCCATAGAGACCCATGTATCAGTTGTAACAACATCACACCCTTTGACTGCCTCTTTAGGGTCATTACCAAAACTTATCTTTGCTCCACTCTCTGAAGCGATCTCTAATGCTTCAGATACGATAGACTGATCACACTCATACCCCTGAGGAGTAGCTACTCTTAGCTCAAAACCAAGTTTTGCTGCGAGCATAAGCCAAGAGTGTGTCATGTTATTTCCATCACCTACATACGCCACTACAGGGTTTTTATCTTTGCCAAACTCTATCATGGTAAGGTAGTCAGTCATGAGTTGAACAGGGTGGTACGCGTCGGTAAGACCATTGATGACAGGTACTTTAGAAAAAGCAGCAAACTCTTCAAGTTTTGTGTGTTCAAAGGTGCGTATCATCACCATGTCAACCATACGGCTTATGACTCTAGCCGTATCTTTCATAGGCTCACCGCGTCCAAGTTGAATGTCATTAGATGAAAGAAATAACCCCACACCACCAAGCTGATAAATACCCGTCTCAAAGCTTACACGCGTACGAGTAGAGCTTTTTTCAAATATCATACCAAGTGTTTGCCTTTCCATATAGGGAACAAACTTACGCTGTTTGGTCTGTGTTTTTATCTTCTGTGCTAGAGCTATCATCTCTAGGATTTCATCTTTAGTGAAATCCTTAAGTGTTAAAAAATGTCTCATGTGACTATCCTTATACATCATTGATGTAAAAATTAAAAGAGAATATTTTACCATAATATGCTTGAAGTGGGTATTACTTGTATGGTTTAGTGACCATTGTAAAATTATTTTTGAAGTAAAACTGCCACTTCCTTTGCATGGTAACTAATAATAATATCTGCTCCTGCACGTTTAAATGCCATCATGGTTTCCATCATTACGGCATTGTAATCTATGACACCTGCTTTTGCTGCCATTTTTAGCATGGAGTATTCACCACTTACATTGTAGACTGCTAAAGGTAGAGAGGTGCTGTTTTTTACATCACGTACGATGTCTAGGTAGGCTAGGGCAGGTTTGACCATAAGAATATCTGCTCCCTCTTTTTCGTCTGCAACAGACTCTGCAATGGCTTCATTTCTATTTGCAGGGTTCATTTGGTAGCTTTTTCTGTCACCTTTTCCTGGGCTTGACTCTGCCACATCGCGGAAAGGTCCATAGTAAGCTGAAGCAAATTTAGTTGAGTAGCTCATAATTGGCAAGTTTTCAAATCCTGAGCGGTCTAACCCTTCTCTTATGGCTTGAATCATACCATCCATCATACCTGATGGTGCTATCATATCTACCCCCGCATTTGCGTGGATAACGGCTTGTTTAGCAAGGTTGTCAAGGGTAATGTCATTGTCCACCGTTTCCAAGACAGGGTCTAAGACGCCACAGTGTCCATGGTCTGTGTATTCACAAAAACATAAATCTGTGACTACAAACATATCTGGGTGTGCAGCTTTTACTTCTCTTACTGTTTGAGCCATAATGCCATGTTCACACATCGCGTCAGAACCTACAGAGTCTTTTGTATCTGGAATACCAAAAAGGATGATAGCGTTAATGCCAAGTGCTTTAAGTTCATCACACTCTTTGATGATTTCATCCATGCTCATTTGAAAGACCCCAGGCATAGAGCCTACTTCATCTTTAATGCCTGAGCCACTTCTTGCAAAAAGGGGATAGATAAAATCATTAACACTTAAATGTGTCTCTTGGAGTAGGTCTCTTAGTACAGGATTGATTCTTTTTCTTCTAAAACGTGCAAACATTAGGCTAACCTTGGCGAATAATTTTGCTTATTTTACAATAATTTCGATAATACACTATTAATTTTACTTTTTAAAAGTATAATCACGTCATGAATACTATAGATATATCTCAAATCGCTACCTTACCAACGAAACACGGCACTTTTATGATACAAGCTTTTAAAGAGCATGATAAAGAACATTTGGCTATTTTTACCAAAAATTTAAAAGAGATAGAACTGCCCATTGTACGTGTACACTCGGAGTGTCTTACAGGTGATGCTTTAAGCTCTGCTAAATGTGACTGTGGTGAACAGCTTCAATATGCACTTGAACTTATAGCACAAGAGGGGGGTATGGTTATTTATCATAGACAAGAGGGGCGTAATATAGGTCTGCTCAACAAGGTAAATGCCTATGCCCTACAGGACAAAGGTTTTAATACAGTAGAAGCAAACCATCAACTTGGATTTAGGGCAGATGAACGTACTTACGAAGTAGTAGAGTTTATTTTAAACCATTTTGGCATTAGTAAATTACAACTCCTTACCAATAACCCTGCTAAAATAGAGAGCCTCCCTAACATAGAAATAGTTAAACGTGTACCCATAAAAATGACTCCAAATCCTCATAATGAAAATTACCTACAGGTGAAAAAAGAGCAGTTGGGGCATTTACTCTAAGCTAAATCCATAAACTCCACAAACAAGGGATAAAAGCCCCCTAAATGCTACTTTTACTCCGAAACAAAAACCATTTTAACCTATTAAAACCACTTTAACCATATCCTAAGTCTATACACTTTACTATATCATTACTATACACTTAGCTATAAGTGTAATGAGCTTATAGAAAAGGTAAATTATGGCACGAAAGAATAAACTTGAACAAGCAAAAGATAAAAGTGGCAATAATATTAAAAATATATACACACTAATTAATGCGAGTGGTCATACAGAATACTATACTTCATTTATGTTAGATGGTATTCCATATCAGAAGAAAAACCTCTCCAAGAGATACAATGCCAAAACACCAACACAAGCAATAGCAGCACTTGAATCAGCAAAAACAGATTTAAGAAATGGCATCAATCCGTTTATTGATAATTCAAGAGGCGATAAAGTTAAAGATATTGTTCTAAAACAGATTAAAGATAAAAAGCCAAAAAATAAGGCAAAAGACAATACTCACTACAAGAGAAGTTTAGAACTGTTCTACTATAACTATATACACAAAGAAATAGGACATTTACGATTAGAAAAGGTTCAGAGAAAACACGCCCTTAAAATCTTAGGCTCACTTGAAAAGAACACTAAAAGCTTCAAGCTCATACTAAATGTTTTAATGTTCAAAATATTTGAAGATGAATTTAGAGCTGGAAGAATAAATACAAATCCATTTTACGAATTAGATTATGGAACGCATAAACCAAAAGAAGGATTTGATACAAGATTGAATGAACCAATGGAATCAGTAGCAAGAAAACTATACAAAACTACTCTTAATTTTAATCTATCCCATAGGCTATTATTTATGATGTCCATTATGGTAGCTAGAAGGATAGGAGAACTTTTTCAACTTAAATATTCTCACATCAATCAGTATTCAGATGGTAGTTGGCATGTAATAGCTACTGAGGATATAACAAAAACTGGAATAATAGAAAAGTATCCACTACCAAAAGAAGTTGTTGAACTACTACCAGAAAACATTTTAGATAGTGAATATAAAAATGAACAACTATTTGGCTTTGCTTATAGTGGTATGTTTTTGAAACAGTCTAAACTAATCAAAGAAGCAGATATTAAACTAAACGATGGACACAAAATCACATCTCACGACAATAGATATTTATTTATTTCTATTTTAGCCTCACTTGGAGTTGATACAGATGTTGCCGATAGATGTTTAAGCCACAATAACAAAAAGCATATAAAACAGATATATTTGGAAACACCATTTGAAAATAGAAAAAAGATTTTTGAAAAGTGGTGGGAGTTTTTACGAAAAGATTAGACACGATGTAAGACACCGTGTTCTATTTAGGATACTAATAATTTTCGTTTAGCAACATAAGTATGAAGTGTAGAAGCTGAACCATAACCAAGATGTTTTTCTACAACTTTTTGATAGCTCAATCCAAGTTCAAGTAGCTCAACTATTTTTTCTTGGTCTTTATCAAAGATACTTTTTTGAATAGTGTTCTTAGGTTTTCCCAGAGAAATTCCCTTATCTTTAAGACCTTTCAGAGATTCTCGTGTTCTTTGGGAAATTAAATTTTTTTCAAATTCGGAAAACATAGATAAAATTGTGATTAACATTTTATTCATAGGGTCATCTTCTTTGATGAATAAGTTCTGTTTTAATATTCTAACTTCAACACCAAGTTTGATTAATGTATCAATCAAATTAATTACTTCACCAGTATTACGACCTAAACGACTTAGCTCTGTAATAATTAAAATTGTTGTATCATCTTTATTACTTTCAAGTTCTTCTAACAAAAAATCAATCTTTCGTGTTCTTGTATCCTTACGGGATGATATTTCAATTTCAATAGTCCTATCAATCTCTAAATTGTTAAGAGAGCAATAACGATTTATCTCATCTTGTTGGTGTTGAATTGTTTGCTTATCTGAACTCACTCTAATGTATTGAAATACCATTAAAAACCCCTCATTCTGATTTAACCATATTATATCAGTATAACAGAATGAAATCAAGTCTCTTGTGAGTGTGTATCATCGGATAAAATACAGTGATTTAATGGTCGTTAAGTTCGGGTAATATTAGAAAAAAGTGTGAAAGTTGTTGGGAGTGCTTCTTGCTTCTTGAAAC
>JAYEHY010000121.1:0-8822 GCA_034659695.1 Campylobacterota bacterium
TAGTATTGTTTTCAGCATTACCAAAAAAAGCACTAGATTTCATACCAATAGTTAAAGCAAGTTCTAATTGAGAGATATTTTTAGAGACTCTGTATTTTTTTACATTAGCAGATATTTGCTTGTGAAGTTTCTGTATCTCTTCGTGAGTTGTGTTACTAGTGTACAATGTGTTACATCCTATAGGTTTATGTGAAAGTTAATAATACATTGATTATAATTACTTTACAACAACCTTAAGGATGTCATCCTATAGGGAGTATATATAAGTTTTAAAGTTATAAAATTTATATATACTTGTTTTTTGCAAGTAATATAAATATAAAAGGAAGATGAATGTTTTTAAATAAACTAAATGAAAAAGAAAAAGTTGCTTTTTTAGAGTTAGCTCACCATATTGCAAGAAGTGATGAGGGTTTTTCTGATGAAGAAGAGCTTATTATCTCTAAATATTGCATGGAGATGCAGATAGAAGATATAGAATATGATGAAGATAGTTTTGATATATATACTACTTTAGGAAAAATAAAAAATAGAGATAGTAGAAAAGTTGTTCTTTTAGAGATAATGGCTCTTATTTATAGTGATGATTTTTTACATGAAGAGGAGAGAATTGTACTAGAAAAAATTCTTGAAGAGTTTGACTTAAGCTATAACCTCTCTATTGTATATACTGAGTGGGCAAAAACTATGCTTTCTTTATATAAGCAAGGCAATGCCTTGATAAGTTTGTAGTTATGTCAATACATAAGTACATTTCAAAAAAAGAGCAAGATAACATATCTGTATTAGAAGATGCCATAAAAGAGACAAGCGTTTTAGTTACATGTATGGGGCTTTATAATCATGGTAAAAGCACACTTTTAAACACTCTTGTAGATGACTTTGAGCATAAAACTTTTAAGACCGCAGATGTAAGAGAAACATCTAAAAATAAAAAGTTCAAATTAAATGATATAGTTTTTGTAGATACCCCAGGGCTAAATGCAAAAGATGATGATGACAAAAGAGTAATGGATGCAGTTAAAGAGTCTGATATTAATCTCTTTGTACATAACGTTTCGACTGGCGAGTTTGCAAAAAAAGAGATAGAGTTTTTACAAACTGTTAAAAAACATTGGAAAAATCCACAGGAATTTATAGATAGGACTATCTTTGTTTTAACAAGATGTGATGGGGTAAGTGAGAGTGATATAAAAATAACTCAACAGAAGATGAAGCAACAGATACAAGAGATATTTTCTAGTAAATCTTCATTTGTGGCGGTTTCAGCAAAAAGTTATACAAAAGGTAAACTAGAAGATAAAAAACTTTTAGTTAAAAAATCAAATATTGACAAGTTAGAACAACTATTGATCAATCTGAAAGATAGTCTAAAAAACTCTATAGTCAAAACAAAAAAAGAGAGACTTGAGAGAACGTATGAAAATCTCATTAATTCACTAAATAGTAAGATTCAGGTAAATATTCTTAATATATCACAATCAAAAGAAGAATTACAAAAAATAGAGGAGAACTTCAATAATGATCTAAGTAATATTGAAACAACTCTTGGTAGTTATTATGACAATCTTTAGTTATGTTTCCTTGTACAAGTTGTGGATTATGCTGTAGGCATATTGAAAATATAGCAGAACTTAATGAGTATGATTTAGGTAATGGAATTTGTAAATATTTAAATATTGTTGATAACAGTTGCAAAATATATGATGAACGACCTGATATATGTAGGATAGATAAGATGTTTGATATTGAATTTAACAAGCATTTTTCTAAAAAAGATTTTTATGTAAAGAATGCTGAAGTATGTAATAGTTTACAACTAATGTATAATTTAGATAAAAATTATATAGTAAATATAAAGGAAATATAATGCCATTACCATGGTTAATAGGAGCAGCACTTGTTGGTGTTGCTACAGCAGTAGCTAGTAGTAGTTCTTCTAGTGAACGAAGTGATAATTCAGATGATTTAAAAAGAGAAAAAGAAGAAAAAGATAAGTCATTAAAGATTGAAGAGATAGTTTCATTTAAAGAGAATTCTATAAATAAGATTAAAAATAAATACAAAGTAAATATATATTTTGAGAATGAGGAATTAAAGGTGATAAAAGATGATACCAACAAAATAGTGGTATTAAAAAAACATATAAAAACTTTAAAGTCTGAAAATGAAAATATAAGAAAAGTCACAAAAAAGTTAGAGGACGCAAGAAATGCTGTCTAAACTAAATGAGTATTACAAATCATTAAATGAAATATCTTTAACAAATAGTGATTTAGATGAAAAAAGAGAAAAGCTAAAGAGTCTTATTGACTCTTATCATAAACAGACCCAAGGTATCTCTTTAGATAAAAATTTACTCAATCAAAACAAAGAGATGGCTACTATGCTTACTTCAACAGTTAGTTCCTTAAAAGAAGCAACAGATAGTTGGGTTATAAACTTAAAAGAAATGATGGACAAAGAGAAATTTAGAAGTGATTTAGAGAACTATTTTATTGTTATAATATTTGGTAAAGTTAAGGCGGGAAAAAGTACACTTGGTAACTTTATAGCTCACAATAGACTGGCATCACAAGATATAAGATTTTTTAAATATGATGAAGCAGGAAAAGAGCAAACTATAAAACAACTTCAAGAGATTGATGATGAAAGTGGTTTTGCTACTGCCAATACTGAGTGTACTGTCGAGATACAAGGTTTTAAGCTTAGTGGTATGGCTTGGATAGACACACCTGGACTTGGTTCTATGGTTGAGGAAAATGGAAATTTAGCAAAAGAGTATATACAGTCTGCTGATTATGTCATCTATCCTACTAACTCATCTAGTCCTCTTCAGCAAGATGAAAAAGAACAGTTAAAAGAGCTTTTTGAACAAAATAAGAAAGTAACTATTTGTATAACAAAATCTGATGTCACAGAAGAAGATGAAGTTGATGGTAAGTTAGTAGAAGTTCTTCTAAACAAAACAAAATCAAACAGAAGCCAGCAAGAGAAATGGGTTAAGTCAGATATGGATGAGATCCTTGGTGCAAATGATAATGGACTTTTAGGAGATGTTATATCTATGTCTGTACATACTGCAAAATATGGCTTAGAAAATAAAGATAGAGTAATGTTTGAAGAGAGTAATATCATAAAATTTTATGAACTAATGACAGATGTTGTAAAAAACAAAGCTAAAAGTCTTAAGGAAAATACACCTTATGATAGCTTGGTATCATTTATTGATAATTCTATTTCAGGAAGTGGGATAATAAAAGATAGTTTATCTATAGAAAAACTAAAAGAAAATATCAAAAAATTTGAGAGTGAGATAGAAGATGGGATTGAAAGATTTAACAATCTTAAAAAAAATCTTAATAGTGATATAACTGTACATGTAGATAGTATAATAGCTCAATATTCTAGTTCTTTAAAGTCTTCAGATGATAAGGCAAATAATGGTATTTTTGGTATTATGGGATTACCACAAGGATATCCGTATGGTTTTCATAATAAAAATTTGAACAGTGAAGCAAATAATAATGCCAATATATCAGTATTTGATACAATAGATAGTGAACTAGAAAAAACAATCTCAACTATGATAGATAAAAATATTAATGAAATATTAAAAGATTTTAGCACTATATTAGATAATTTGACAACAACCTTATCATCTACAGATAACTTTAATATTGAAGATAACTATGAGACTTTGACTGTTAGTTATGTAGATAATAGTTGGTACAACCCTGGAGGAATTTTTGGCAATCAATATAGTTCCAAAAGTGAAATAGTAAAAATAGGTGATAACAAACAAGAGACAATAGCAAATTTTAAAGCTAATCGCCTAGAGAGCTACATGGGAGTAGCAGAAGAGAATTATAAAAACATACAAGAGCAGTTTTTTACACCTTTATTAAATATTGCTAAAGAGATCAATAGCGATATAGATAGCCTAGAAAATTCTATAGTAGAATTTAAACATAATCTAAAGTGAGGAATTAATGAATACAGATAAACAGCAATACAAAGATATACAAAGCAAACTTATTAATTTATCTAAAGACTATATGTCAGAACAAGAGATAGAAAAATTTAATTTACATATAGATAAAAAGCTTGATAACTTTGAGTCAACTATCATGGTATATGGAACATACAATGCAGGTAAGAGTACACTTTTAAATGCTATTTTCGGAAAAGAAGAGATGGCAAAAACTGGAGATGCACCAGAAACATCAGAGATTAGTGAATATACCTATAATGGATATACTATCTATGATACTCCAGGTATAAATGCACCACAGGAGCATCAAGAAGTAACTGATAATCATCTAAAAAAATGTGAGCTTATACTATTTGTTCTAAACAGTGATGGCTCTTTTGAAGATAGATATATCTATGAAAAGATTAGTGAGATAGTACAATTAAATAAGCCCATCTTGATAGTAGTAAATAATAAGTCGGGTATTGAAAAAAATTCTTTAGATGAAAAACAACTAATTGATAAGATAAATAAAAATCTAAACAAGGTTGGAGATGAAAAGGGTATTGAAAAGATAGAAACAAAAGTCAATATCTGTATGGTTCATGCAAAAACTGCATTGAAAGCGAAGTTGAAAAACTCTAACCTACTTTTAGAAAATAGTAATATTATTCAGCTTCAAAATGAGATAGAGATACTCCTAGCATCTGCTGGACATAATGAAGTGGTAAATGCTTTAAATAACTTCATAGGTGAGTTTATAGGTGAAGTGCTAACAAATATAGATAAGGAAATAGACAATCCTGAGATGAAAAAGACTCAAGAGCTTATTACCTATCTTGAAAAGATGAAACAAAGAGTAGAGATAGAATTAAAAAATATTGTTATAGAAGGTGTCACTATATTAAGTGCCAATCTACTTGAACTAATGCTAGGAAATGATAAAAATAGTATTGAAGCAATGATTAAAAAAACCACTGATGAAATAATGAAGAGAATTAATTATAAATTTAAACAAATTCATGAAGAATTAAACAATAAAATTGATGAGTTTAGAGTAGATTTTGAAGCGTTAATAGTGGATTCAGAAAATATAGATACTTCAGATAGTAATACAGATAAGGTTACAGCATCAGCTCCAAATGCTGATAGCAGTAAGCAATTAATTAGTGCTACAACAAAAGTTGCAGCTGCTGTTATACCAAAAATACCTATGCTTGCGCCACTTGCACCACTCCTTGGACCTATTGGTATAGTGGTTGGGCTTATTTCAGCATTATTTGGAGGTTCTGATGAAGCAAGGCGTCAAGCAGAAGCTGAGCTAGATGCAAAAAGACAACAACGCTTAAGTGCAAAAAATAAAACAGATGAGTATACAATTAATTATAAAAATAATTTATTACAGAGTATTGATACTAATCTTGATAAAACATTTACTAAGCTTATATATGACTTTGTAGAGTTAGCATCTAAGTTAGATGGTGAAAACTCAAAGTTGTTGCAGGATAAAGAGAAGCTGCAAAATATTTTAAAAAATCTTTAAAACGACACAACCTGTCCCTTTCAGATGCTATACTCTTTTAAACACTAAAAAAGGGTATAACATGATAGAAACTTTACACATCAACCAAAGAGCAAGACAAAGAGGCATTACCAAAGAGATGATAGACCTTACTTTAGAGTATGGTAAGCTAAGTGGTGATAAAATACATTGGGGGATCAGGTGATAATGATAACACATCTGTTTCCTTTCTCGAGACTAAGTTTTAGTAGTGTACCATAAAAAAATAGAGTTATCGTTATCACCTGATCCCTAAACTCTGACCCCTAAACTCTAAACTCTTATCGATCCAAGGTAAAGCACTTATAGATTTATAATGTTTCCCTGTACGAGTTGTGGATTATGTTGTCAAAATATTGCTGATGTAAAAGAATTAAAAGACTTTGACTTGGGTAATGGAGTCTGTAGGCATTTTAATTCAATTAGTAATAGTTGTAATATTTATGATGATAGGCCAGATATATGTAAAGTAGATAAAATGTTTGAGATTAAATACCATAGATTTTTTACAAAAAAAGATTTTTATATTGAGAATGCAAAAGTATGTAATGAATTACAAAATCAATATAAATTAAATGATAGTTATAAAGTAAAAATAGGAGAATAGATTATGCCATTACCTTTGTTATTAGGTGGACTAGCACTAGCGGCTGCAGGATATGGAGTGAAAAAAGGGATTGATGCTTCTGATAAGAATGATGAAGCAGAGAGAATTGTTAGAAGGTCAAAGAAAGATTATAAAAAAGCAAAAAATAAATTAGAGGATAAGCAATCAGAAACAAATATTAATTTAGAAGAGTTAGGATTATTGAAGGTAAAGATATTTACAAATGAAATCAAAACATTAATTGAGCTTATGTCAAAATGTAAACAAGGAAATTCTAAATATGATGATAAGAAATATCTAACAAAAAGTGAATTAAAAGAGCTTAATTTAGCAGTAAATAATTCATTGAAAATATCATCAGGTTTAGCTTCTGGTGCAACAGCAGGAGCATTAACAGGAATGGGTGCTTATGGTGCAGTAGGAATGTTAGCATCTGCTTCAACAGGTACAGCCATTGGCTCACTTAGTGGAGTTGCCGCGACTAATGCAACTTTGGCATGGTTAGGTGGTGGCTCTCTTGCTACAGGTGGTTTAGGCATGGCAGGTGGTACTGCTGTTTTAGGTGGTCTTGTAGCAGGTCCGCTCATTGCAGTTGGTGGAATGTTTATGGATTCTAGAGCTGAAGAGAATCTAACAAAAGCAAGAGAAGAAGAGGCAAAAGCAGATAAAGCTATTGAAGGTATGAAATTAATTCAATCAGGTTTAGATGGTATCATCTCACGAACAGATGAATTAGAAAATATCTTATTAGAAACTAAAGATAGATTTAATAATGTTAAAGATGATTTACAGGATAATTATTGCAGTGATAAAAATTTTAAAGCCTTAATGAGTTTGGGTAAAACTTTAAAAAATCTTCTTGATATACCAGTATTAGATGAAGATGGTGAAGCAAACAATAGTATGACAACAGAAATTAAACAAACCTTGAAGTTAGGTAATTAATAATGATAAAAAATAATATACCAATTACTAAATCTATTACAATGCCAATAGAAGGTGTTAAGATGGTAGTGAATGCTTGGAAAGAGAATCATAGAGTAACAGAGGTTGAAACTACTAAAAGAGAACATATACAAGCGTATAAAGAAGTCGAACTAGCTAAAATTAAAGGTCAAAGAGAAGTTTTAGAACAATATTTTGAAGGAGTCTTTTCAGAAAGAAAGCTAATGATAAATAAAATGTTCGATGCCTTGGATAAGGGTATTGAAACCGATAATATAGAGTTAATTCAACAAAGCTTAGGTGCTGTTGTTGCTATAGCTAAAGAGTCTCCATTGGCTGGAGTTCAGAATTTACTAAGTGATTATGATAATCCAGAAGTTGAACAAATTACAATATAATAAGTGGGCTACTCAGTTAACTCCTCCTGCTGAAAATTGTGGAGAGTGTAAACCTAACTGTGTAAACCCACCTAATATTCCTAAATCACTTCGTATATTTTGACATGATTTCCCTCGTTGCACGTGGGAACCAGAGAAGAATTGATAGACCTTACTTTGGAGTATGGTAAGTTAAGTGGTGACAAAATTAAATTAGGAACTAAAATGATAAAACCAAACCCTTTCAGATACAAATGCCCAAAGTGTGACTATTCTAAAACCATACGACCCAAAAGTGATGTTTTAGACCCTAGAGACTTTATGAATACTTGTCCAAAATGTGGTACAACTATGGATAAAATATCACTTAATGAGATAGAGAAGTTTTTAGGGAAGATTTTTAAATTTTAATTTAGACGTGTTACCACGTCACACGTCAAATCACAGTTTTAACAAGATGGGAATCTTGAAATCTTAAAATTATAATATGCTATAATAGACCCACGAAAAAAGATATAGCCTTCTATCTGCTAGATTTTAGCATTACTGATGTTACGAGAATTAAATCTTATTGATAAAGCCTAAAGGGAGCAATTTATAGGGGTCAGGTGATGCTAATGCTACTATAATCTTCCATATGTTATACTCCTAAAAACCAAAGAAGAGCTTTCCAATCATTTAGAGTGGTGGATTTATCTTTTTCAAAATCTTCATATGATGACTGATATTCCAAAAGAATTAAATTCTGATGTAATTAAAAACACCTTTGAACGTGCCGAGTTTACTTCAATGCCCAAAAGTGAACAGGTAAATTATCATAAAAATCTCAAAGTCTATAGAGACCTTGTCAATAGTTTTGATTTTGCACATCAAGAGGGAAAAGAAGAGGGAATAGAGGAAGGAATGCAAAAAGATATGGAGAAGGGGGAGAAGAAAAAAGCTATAGAGATTGCAAAGAACTCTCTTAAAAAAGGTTTGGCTATAGAGATAATCGCATCCATTACACAGTTGAGCATAGAAGAGATAGAAGCGTTAGTTTACACTCAGCAATAATCTCTTTCTTGTTTGTATTGAGGACGATGGGGGGAGATAATTAAAAAATTATAAACTAAATAACAAATAGTTTATGAGCCACGCATAAACAAAAAAACTTAAACTTCTTAAAAAAAACGACACAACCTGTCCTTTTGGTATGTTATACTGCCTCATCATGAAACATAAGGAGTAGATAGTGATACCATTAGTTTTAGGTGGCATTGCATTAGCAGCGGTAGGTTATGGGTTAAAAGAGTATTGTGAGAGTGAGGGTTGCCCTTGGGATGAAGAGACAAATAGTCACAACAAGAGTGAAAGTAACAA
>JAYEHY010000122.1:0-8733 GCA_034659695.1 Campylobacterota bacterium
TCTTTTGTTACCATAGTCTATCCTTTAGGTCTGCATTATATCTAAACTTAGAAAATGGTGTATTAAGCGGATGGGTGTGTTGGTTGTTGACCGTTCGAGGTCAGGTGACAACGATGCATTTCGCTACGCTACACGCATCATTGTCAGCGGACCCCTCACTCAGGTATAAATATTTGCCTCTTCTTTTCTATATTTTACTCACTCTCTATTTTGCGAATACCCCAGCGAAATTTATCTGGATAAAATCCACTATCTAAATTAGAGATAGTGACACCATAAGCTTTACCTGAACTTGAATGAATAAATTTACCTTCACCCAAATAGACTCCACTGTGGTTTACATGTTTTCTATTCGCTGTATCAAAAAAGAGAATATCACCTTTTTTTAACTCTTCTCGTGTAAGTTTCTTTCCACTTTTTGACTGATTTAATGAAGTACGTGGAATAGAAATATCATTACTTTTAAACAAATAATAGACAAAACCAGAACAATCAAAATTATCTGGTCCTGCTTTTGCAGTCATATATTTGTTACCTATTTTACTCTTTGCAAGGGCAATAAGATTATCTGTTTTAGTTTTATGAGATAGTGTAGTAATATTATGCTCTTTAGCCATCAGAGTAAGCGTACTTTTATTATGATCTATCATAATTTCACATTTTTCATTATGACTAAGTGTCAATATAAACTGTGTGTTACCACTCTTAACTTTATCAATATGCATTTTACAATCTACTGAAGATGTAACTGTTTGAGCATAAACCATACTTGATGCTGTTATAATTAATGTAAATAATATTTTTTTCATAGAGCATTATAGCATAAACTGATATGCTTAGTTAATGCTATAATAACCTATAACTTTTGAAGTAGATTAAGCACTATAGTGATATAGTATCGTATGAAACGATTTGTAGCACTCTATTTTCTTTTTCTAGTATTACTTTTTACTCTGTTTTACGCCGATACCTCTAGCATATCTACTTTTTTAAATAGTGGACAAACAAAACTCACACTTTTTTTTCTCGATATGTTCTTAGCACCCGGTCAACTGCTTGGTATTGATATCATCATAAACCCACACTATAAGATCATCATCAATCAAGCATGTAACGGAATGATACCTATACTCTTTCTGTTTGCATCTATCCTTGCCTACCCCTCAGGAATAGCACATAAGATATTATGGATGCTTATAGGGTATCTGTTATTTAGCATAGTCAATGTGCTGCGTATTTTGTTAGTGGTCTATTTTGTAGAAGGTAAAGGGGGCAGAGAAAACTTTTACTGGTCACATGACCTTTTGGGAAACATCTTACTTATGGTACTGGGATTAGCTCTTTTTATTATGTTTATTAAAACAAGCACTTCAACTATAAAAAAGTGAAATACAAAAAGAAAAAATTAATAATAAAGAGTCCCATAAGAATCTATATACTATTATGTTTACAATAGTAGAGTTCTTGCAAAACTTGGAAGTGATGCTTCAGCTTCACCATGTGACGAGGCTAAAGCCATCGTTTCCGATAGGTTTTGCAAGATGTCTAGTAATTATAAGGTTGAACAATGAAACAAGTATTTAGACTAGGTAGTTCCTATACCATCGGCTCACATATTCTTCCTGGTGAGCCTTTGATTAATATATCGGAAAAACTTAACAGTAAAATAAAATTGACTATCTCTTCATGCGATAAAATAGTAGAAGGGGTAAAAAACAGAGAGTTTGATATGGGGCTTATTGAATCTCCTATTTTTGATGATGCATTGGTCTATAAAGAGTGGATGGAAGATGAGTTAGTGGTATGTTCAAAAATGCCAATGTCCTCTTCATTGGAAGAGAGCGAGTTAAGTAACTGTAAACTACTTTGTAGAAATGTGAACTCTCCTACAAGAGTATTTATTTCAGATTTTTTTAAAGAGCTAGGACTCTCCTATAACACATTTCATTCATTAAGTGAAATAGACAATGCCACCGCTGCCATACAAGGTACAAAATGGTCAAAAATAAAAAATGAACACCCTACTATTGCCATCGTATCTCAGCTTGCTATAGAGGATGAACTAGATAAAGCACTCCTGCATCAATCACGTATTAAAAACAGACCTATGAAAAGAAAGTTCTACCTTATCTATGACAATAGTGAACAAGATGATTCACATATTGAAGATATTATTCGGTATTTACAAGCATATTAAATAGACATACCTCTAAGTGTACTCCTTGGGTGTTTGTGTATATCTACCCTTCTCCACGTATCTGGTACGTAATATCTCCTGCTCCAAATGCAGTAACTAGCCCTTGCGTATATTCTCTTATTATATGACCATCTTTAAATACTTTAACTATATTATCTTCTTTTGTAACAGAATCTGCCATAAGAAGTTTATAGCGTGAGAATGCACCTTTTAAGTCTATATCTACCTCTAACTCACCTGCTGCCCAAATAGGTAATATAACCAGTTCATCTACCCCTTCAAAGCACTCTACAAAAGCATGAAGATTGTCCATCGTACGTGAATATTTATGTGGTTGCCAAATAATATTTAATTTATTAAAACTACGTAATGCTTTGTAAGATTGGAGTGATTGCATGGTTACTTTTATCTCAGTTGGATGGTGTCCATAGTCATCTATCACTACACAGTTTGCTTGATTTTGTACAATGTCAAAACGCTTTTTAATACCTTTGTAGTTGAGTAAATTTTTACGTATACTCTCTACAGTTTCACCAAGTTCTAATGCAGCTAAAACAGCCAATGCTGCATCTAATGCTATGTGGTTACCAAAACCAAATACTTCAAATGCACCTAAATCTAAAAGCTCAAACTTTGTATATGGTTCTCCCTCTACTAAAACAAACTCAATATTTTTGATATCTTTAGAGGGAAAAAGTTTAATACTCTTCATCTCTAAAGAAGAGAGAAACTCATCTTCTGCATTAATCACACGTATTTTAGCTAAAGATAAAAAGTTCTTATAGGCATTGTAAAAACGCTCTTCATCATACGCATAATACTCCATATGTTCAGGTTCAACATTGGTCACAATAGCTAAATGGGGATTAGAATTTAAAAAACTCTCATCACTCTCATCTGCTTCAAAAACCACTTTTTCATTAGGGTAGCTACGCACGTTT
The DNA here is from genome assembly GCA_034659695.1 of Campylobacterota bacterium. Lineage (GTDB taxonomy): Bacteria > Campylobacterota > Campylobacteria > Campylobacterales > Sulfurovaceae > Sulfurovum. Next base: position 3,139 of record JAYEHY010000122.1, read on the forward strand.
GAGCCAAACTCTTTACTAATGGCTCCAATAAGAGCATTGCTTTCTGGCATAACCGAAGAGAGCATAGCTGAAGTAGTACTTTTTCCATGTGCACCACCTACCGCATAGACCTCTTTTTTCCCTAAAATACTCTTCAAAGACTCTTTACGAGAGAGCAATTCTATGCCTAATGATTTTGCTTTTTGATACTCAGGGTTATTAGGACGTACTGCAGCAGAGTAGATAACGCTATCTACTCCCCCTACTGCATCTTCATGGTGAGGTATGGTGATTTTAGCATCATAATTTGTTGCTAAGTCATTCGTAATCTCTGATTGTCTAATATCTGAACCTGAAATCTTATGTCCATCATTTGCTAAAAATTTTGCTAAAGCAGAAAGACCTATGCCCCCGATACCTATAAAATGTATTTTATGACTCTCCATAACTACTTACTCTCTTCTAAAACTTTCAACTCTTCTCTCCCTTGCTGTACATACTTTGCATACATTGTTAAAAGAATGTCATTTGGTTGAACGAATGATTGAATAAAAAATGCCAAGGGGTCTGTTTCATCAATGCCACTTACATCTACCATATCTTCTATGAAACTCTCAAAACTGTTTCCTGCCATAACGGCACAAGCATGTATCATCATGGCATCTTTAAGTTCATCATGATTTATTGTATGATGAAGAACTAGAAACATCTCTTTTGCACCTTTTTTATCATTTTCACTATAACGCTCAATAGCATGCTCATAAATAGCTCTTGCAATGGCTCTCTCTTCAAGATTATCTACAACATTAAATGATTGATGTGTTGAAAGGTACTCTGCCAATCTGTCAAAAGCGGTATTAACAATAAACGTAAATATTTCATTAATATCATCTTCTGAAGCTTCAATCACAAGTTGTGCATCTAGAAGCTGGTATCCTTTTGCAATACTCTGTTCCTCTTTACACTCTTGCTCTAATCTTTTAATATTTGCTAAGAACTCTGGGTCTTTTTTTAACTCTTCTACATGTATTTCAGGTACTTCCATTACTCTCTCTCCAATGCTAATTTTATACGTTTTAACGCTTCTCTTGTCTTCTCTTCTTCATATACAAGCGCTAACCTTACATAACCTCTACCTTCACCTTCTCTACCAAGAAATGAACCAGGAATCACTTTAATATTATATGTTCTATAGAGTGTGGTTGTAAATTCTATTTCATCATCAACTTTAAGCCATATATAAAAAGTTGCATCCGGAGTCTCCACACCTAAAACCTCTTTTGCCACTTTAAAGTTCATTCTATACTTTTCTCTAAATCCATCGACATGTGCTTGATCAGCCCACGCTACTGCTGCTGCATGTTGTAGAGGTAACGGTGAAGCACACCCTACATAGGTTCTGTAGGTCATGTAATCTTTAAGTATTTTAGCATCACCTGCTATGAAGCCAGAACGTAAACCTGGAGCGCTAGAGCGTTTTGATATAGAGTTAATAACCAATACATTTTTAAAATCTTCATTACCCACTTCAATACTCGCATTTAACAATGAAGGCAAAGGTTCATTCAAATAAAGGTCACAATAACACTCATCATTCATCAGTATAAAGTCATGTTTAAGTGCTAAGTTTACCCATGTTTTTAATGCTTCTATTTTCATGACTGAAGAGGTAGGATTATTTGGTGAATTTAAAATAACAAAATCTGCTTTTGCTAAAGCTACTTCATCTATTACTGGCTGAAAGTTGCTAGAAGCATTAAGGTTTAGGTAGATAACCTCTGCCCTGCACACTTTAGCTGCACCTTCGTAAATCTGATAAAAAGGATTTGGAAAAACCATCACGGGGTTTTCAATGTCATGCAGAAGAAACTGCGGAAAGTTAAAGAGTACTTCTCTTGTTCCAAAGGTAGGAATAATTTGTGAATTATCTAACGTAAGATTAAAACGTTTTTCCAAATATGTCAACATGCCATCACGCAAAACAGCTTCACCTGCTGTTTTAGGATACTTATTAAGCAGTGGTGCATCTTCAACCAATGCATCCAAAATAAACTGTGGAGTGGAAAATTGTGGTTCACCGATAGTTAAAGAGATTGGAGTATAGTCACTGTTTGGAGTAATATCTTCAAGTAGTTGATTGAGTTTCTCAAAAGGGTAGGTTTCAAAGTTCATAAATGCCCTAAAATGTATTTTATTTAATAAAAATAATTATACCCTACTTGGGGTAAACTATAACTTTGTTATAAATGCCCCTCTATTTACACTTTGATGTACTTTAGCTAAAGCTTTTTTAGCACTAATTTTGTCAGAATAGGCACCGATAAGTAGTTTGTAGTTATGCGTCTGTTTTACCACACAATTAAACCCTAAATCTTCGATATTTGATATATATGCTTTATTTGGTCTCTCATCAAATGAACCAATTTGAATATAGAATTTTTCACTGCTCAAAGGTTGTTTTATTGGTATAACAGGTGCAGAATCTTCCTCTTTTACTACCATATATGAATCTCCACCTTTATAAGTTACTAGCCATTTTATAATACTGTTTTGAAGTTGTGTTGCTCTCCATCTACCTTCAGTTGTTTTCACCAAAATAACCACTGTGTAGAGTTTTCCCGATTGGCTTTTAACATATCCCCCTATATTTTTCACCCTTTTAAGTGTACCGGTTTTCATCCATGCACGGTTTCTAACTATGCTATTTCTAAAACGCTTTTTAATCGTTCCATCTACCCCCGCTATAGAGAGTGTATTCATCCATCTTTTACCATAACCTCTATACGCATTATCAAGCATACGAGCAAATACATCAGCAGAAACTTTTGAGCTACGTGATAGTCCACTTCCATTATCTATATTTAGTCTATTGTTATTTATGGCACTTTTTTGTTTTAAAATTACTTCAATAGCTTTTCTTCCTTTTTTTAGTGTTGCAGGTGCACCATACACTTTTGCTCCTAAGTAGAGTAAAAGATGTCTCGCATAAAGGTTATTGGATTTTTTAGATGTCTTAGAGATAATACTCTCTAAACTTTTTGAATTATAGGTAAAAATGTGTTTTGCATTAGAAGGAACTTTTTGTAAATGCATACGACCAGATACCTTAACACCAGAACGATTTAATGCATTTTTTAGTCCATAATAAAAAGATTTATATGGCTTAGTAATCACTTTAGAGATATTACGTTTTCCACAGCGTTTAGAGATTTTCCCTTGTAGTATTATTTTAGGAATCGCCTGACTTTTATCTACTCTAATACCAGGCCAAGAGTATTTACCTTTGCATGATCTGTTAACATATTGTAGTTTATTTACTATGTTATAACTTCTATCTACCACTTTTTTATGCACATTACGTTTATTGGGTGTTACACATACTGTACTTACTCGTTCATTAAACATCATTGCATCAGGCATTGCATTGTAGGGGCTATATGTGTATTGGTCAAAACCTGAATTGTCTTTATTCCCTACACTAAAATAGCTTCTATCAATCACAATATTTCCTCTGATTTCTCTAATACCCTTCGATTTAATTTGCTTTACTATATGTTTCAGATCATCTGAACAGAGGCTAGGATCACCAAAACCTTTTACTATTAAATCTCCATAGAGTACAGAGTGTTTAACACTACCTGTAATATAAAATTGCGTAGGCCAACGATAATTAAATCCTAACTTCAAAAGAGCGGCATAAGTACTCATAAGTTTAATAACAGATGCAGGGTTACGTGGTTTTTGTGCATGTAAGGAGGCAATAACTCTATTTGGTTTTTTTGTTTCATTAATATAAATACTAATACTATTTTTAGAAATACCCGATTTTTTAATAGCATTCTCTATACCTAAGGGTAGAGCAAGTACCCAAGATGAGATTAATAGATAAAATATGATATGTTTCAAAGTTTTTCCTTGATAGATGCATACCTAAGAAAACCAGTATACTAAAAACGTAAAAGAGGTAGTGTTAAAAATCTACCTTCTCTTTAGAACTCTCTACAATAGAGATAACAATTGTATAAATGTTTGCAACAACTGCACCGATAACTAAACCTACTGCTAAGGATTGATTATCATAAAACTTCATTGCAAAAAATGCAGGAATAAGGTGTAAGTCTGCAACTAAAGAACCTGCAAGAAGCTCTGCTGAGAGTATATTCCTTACACCTATTTTCATAATCGTTGAAATAACATTTACCGAGCCAGCTATAAACAGTGCAACCAGTGCTTTATCATACAAAAACGCTGCTGATGTTGTAAGACTCATCAACGTAAAAAATATATAAAAAACTTTTCCCCAATGCATGGCAACTCCTTAAAATTTTAATCTTTGAAGCATTTACATTGTACCATTTTCGTACATTGCTCTCATCTTCTCTTTCTCTTTCTCTCTTTTTACTTTTTCTGCCTCTTTTTCTCTAAATCCAGAAACAGAGAAACCTAACCACATCAATACGGGTGATGCAACAAAAATAGAGGAGTAAGTACCTACAACAATCCCTACAAGTAGTGTGAAACTAAAACCATTGATAATCTCTCCACCAAAAAGGAAAAGAGATAAAACAACAAAGAATGTTGTTAATGAAGTTAATGTTGTACGTGAAAGTGTACGTGTTACAGACTCATCTATAATTGCACCAAGGTCTGGGTTTTTAATCGTTCTAATTCCTTCACGAATACGGTCAAATACAATAATTGTATCATTTAGAGAATAGCCAAGTATCGTAAGCAAGGCTGCTAAGATATCAAGGTTAACTTCAACATTAAAGAGTACTATCATCCCCATTGCAATAGTGACATCATGCACCAATGCCATCACAGAAGCAATAGCAAAACGCCACTCAAACCTGAATGATACGTAGATAAGGATACCTATAATAGCAAGTATCATAGCCATAAAGCCTTTTTCACGTAGTTCTGCTCCTACTTTTGCCCCTATCATATCGACACGTCTTACTTCAAGCTTTCCTGTATCTTTGAGCAATCCTGATACTTTCTTGCCTACATCTTCACCCAAGACTTTGGAACTCGTTTTTGTACGTATGACCACTTCACTGTCACTACCAAAATATGTAACGCTTGCACCCTCATACGCTTTATCTACACTAACAGCTTCTCTTATTTTTTCAATGGGCGCATTACCTTCATATTTTATCTGTATAAGCGTACCACCTGCAAAGTCAACACCAAGATTAAAGCCCTTTGTTAAGATCAAGCCCAAGGAAAGCACGAGTACCACTACAGAGAGTACACCAAAACGCTTACTCTTACTCATAAGTGAGAGTGGTTTTTTATATTTAAAAATTTCCATTACTTTACCTCCACAGATTTGACACCAAACCAAAAGTTTAGTTTTTTCTTATCTAGTCGAGGAAGTATCCATTGATAAATACCATGTGTCCCAACAATAGCTGTAAGCATAGATGCAGCAATACCAATACCCATAGTGATAGCAAATCCTTTAATGGCACCCGTTCCGTAAACCACAAGCACAATAGCTGCGATAAGCGTTGTTACATTAGCATCGAAAATAGCTGTAAATGCGTTATTGTAGCCATCTTCTATGGACTTTCCTATGGACTTTCCTTGATGTAGCAGTTCACGTATACGTTC
>JAYEHY010000123.1:0-31225 GCA_034659695.1 Campylobacterota bacterium
TATAATGATAAAGAAGATATTGATAATATACCAATGAATCATGCACCTAAAACAATAGAAAGATTTAAATATATTCCAGAAGGTGAAAGTATTGCAAAGCATATTGAAACCTTACCAGAACATCTAAAAATAAGTAAATTTTATTCTAGGGGAAGTACAATGAGGTTGCATGGTGATAAACCAAGTCCGACATTAGTGCCAGGTCATAGTAATTTTCCAGTACACCCAAAAGAACATAGATCAATAACAGTTAGAGAAGCCGCTTGTATTACTGGATTTCCAATAGACTATAAATTTTTTGGAAGTCATTCTAAAAGATGTGAACATGTTGGAAATGCCGTACCACCTCAATTATCAAGTGCTTTAGCAAAATCTTGTATTGAACTTTTAAGTGAATTAGATAACAAATCATTGGAACTAACAAGTGTATCTGTCGCTGGTAATTCTATTAATTATGACAATAGTTATATTTCTGAAGTACAAATTTCATCTTCCCTAATGGTACACTTGTAGTTCAAGTCAACCGTTAACATACCAACCAATTATCCATTTTAAATATATCTTCTGTGGAGGGCATGCCTTTCCATCCGTTTGACTCTAGGTACATCATTTTATTTCCAAAATAACCTACGATATATTTTTCTTTATATATAGGAAAGGTACCAGAGTGGAACATAGCAAAAATATCTTCATAAGATTTTGCTACTTCATAATAAGAGAAGTCAAAACTGTGTAAAGAAATTATAGAAGCATGAAGCATTTCATTTTTATACATGGACATTGAGAGTATATAATATGATGGGTAGGGTACAGCAGGGTTGTTTAGTAAGTCACAAATATAGAGCTTCTCTTTTTTCTTCTGATACATAATAGACCTTATGTTTTTAAGAAGTATATGATAAAAGAAGATTTAACAAGAGAAATATGTCAAATTGTCATATTTCTCTTGTTATGGCTATTTTTCCTTTACCTCTTCACTCTGTTGAGCTTTCTTAGGATCTGCCATATCTATAGCTCCTTGCATACCTTGTAACATAAAATAAACACCTATGGCAAACATGGTAAGTACTAAAAGTGGGGCAAATTTTTGAAACATATTATTTTCCTTATATTATTTATTTTAGAATAATACTATAAATTTATAGATATAAAGCGTAATTTTACTATATATTTTACTTAATTGCATTTAATACACATCATCCATACTAAAATCATAATCAGGAATTAGTGCAGGAACAGAGGGAAGAGAATTTGGATTTACTTCTGAAGAAGAGAGATTATACTCATCACCCTGATAGAACTTTTTCTCTTTTGCATACTTCTCTTCTCTCTCCATTTGCTCTTTAACTTGTTGTTTCTCTCTTAACTTTTTAGCTGTTTCATTATCTTCACTCTTAGGTGTTGTATTTGTTTCTGCATACAATAGAACACTAAAAAGAAGCAGAAAAGATATCAATAATTTTTTCATAATTTTACCTTATTATAATTTTCATTTTAAGTTATGATAAGTATATCGTAAGAAGTTTAACCTATTTTACTTTTCCTGCTAAAAAACCGCTAGAAAAAGACCATTGCAGATTATACCCGCCACATGGTCCGTCTAAGTTCATTACTTCTCCACAAAAATAAAGCCCTTCTATTTTTTTACTTTTCATAGTATATGGGTCTATCTCTTTTAAGCTAACACCTCCTCTAGTAATCATTGCCATCTTAAAACCATCATGTCCGTTAATGGTAAGAGGTGTAGCAACAAGAAGTTTAATCAGCCCATCTCTTACTGCTCCTGAGAGTTTATTCCAGCTTGAAGTTGTACTTACATTAAGGGTCTTACACAGCTGAACACAAACAGAGTTAGGTAAAAGTGTTTGCATCAAATCTAGTACATCTTGATGTGGGTTATGATTTAATTGCTCCTTTATATGTAAGCGTAGTTGCTCTTCATTTAACCCCTTAATAAGATTCATCACGATAGGAACTTCATTAAACTTACTTAAAAGTGGCGTAATTTCACGAGAAAAATCAAGCACGACAGGTCCTCTTATACCATTTTTAGTAAAGATAAGATCACCCACTGCAAATAGTTTTTTATATTTTTTAATATCTACATGTATTTTAACTTTTGGTATGGTATCTGCTCTGCAGTGTTCAACCCATGTTTCTTTGGTTTTAAGAGGCATCATAGCGGGGTAGATGTCAGTTACCTTGTGACCTATAGACTCTGCGATGGCATAACCATCACCCTCCGCACCTAACATAGGATAACCCATGCCACCAGAAGCAATGATTACCGCATCAGAATAAAAAGTATCTGTTTGTGTTTCTACACCTGTAATCTTTTGACTATTATGATGAAGTGCTTCAACTTTTTGAGAACACAAGAGTTCAACTCCAAGGTGCAATAACTCATTTAACATAGCATCTATAACCGTTGATGAACTGTGAGTAATAGGAAAAACACGGTAACCATCAGGAGCGTGACTCTCAACACCTAGCTCTTTAAAAAACTTTAGCAAATCTTTACTATCTAAAGCATCAAGAGCAGGGGTCATAAAGCGACCATCTCTTCCAAAACGAGCCATAAAGTCTTCATTAGAGAGTGTATTGGTTAGGTTACAGCGTCCACCACCTGTAGATCTCAACTTTGCACCTACTTTTGAAAGTTTTTCTAAAAGTAATACTGATTTTCCTTCACGTGCAGCGACTATGGCTGCCATCATTCCTGCAGCACCTGCACCTACTACTGTAAGATGGTACTTTTTCATTTTACTTCCTTGCTTTGATAATAAATAACGTTTGAAAATAAAATAATAGCAAAAAGTAGTAAATTTTCTATAAATTCACGTTAAATTCATATCAATAAGCTATAATAGACTAATCCTTCCTAATGGAATTGTTTATCTTTCATAATCTTAAACATTTTCATCTCCCTTTTTAACATTAGGGAGGATGCCTCACTCTTAACCTTCCACTTTTATCTATCATGTTAAAATAACCATTATAAATTACCTAAAGGTATATCATGACATTTACTACTCAAACTATTCAAGAGATACTACCATTACTACAAAACAGACTTAAAACTCATGACTCTGTCTCTTTTTCTGTTCTTAATCCTGACTTAGGTGAAGGGTATGCAGGTAGGCTTATAGAGATAGAAGATAATATTTACCTTTATAGAGGATACAAAGCATGGGTAGATTTAGCTGAACTACTTATGTGCAAAATTATGACTCCAAAAGAAGGAGACACTCCTTTAGTTACATTAACTTTTAAAAAGCTAGAAGCACAACAATCATTTCATATAGGTACAGATGATGAGAGAGAAGAGAAGTATGGTATTAATTCTCATTTTTTCACTATATATAAAATGGAAGAACCCGCTTTTTTTTACTACTACAATCAAGCGTTAACAAATGTAAAATTAGTAAATAAGAAAAAAATTTTAAACCTTGGTATTAACCGTGGAGATGAGTTTGAAGTCATTAAAAATCTTTTAGATATTAAAGAATATAAAAACAAAAACTTTGTAGGTATAGACCATTCAAAGACAGCTATAGCATATGCTAAGCATAAATTTAAAGAGACTAATATGCAATTTCATGTAGAAGATATTAACCATTTAGATAGATTAAATTTAGGTAAATTTGATCTGCTTATTAGTATTGGTACACTGCAAAGTCCTAGTATAAATTTTAAACCATTTTTTATGTCATTGGTACAAAACTACCTTGAAAAAGAGGGAGCTATTATTTTAGGTTTTCCAAACTCAAGATGGATTGGAGGAGAGCTTATTTATGGTGCAAAGGCACCAAATTATGCAATGAGTGAAATGTCACTACTCTATAATGATGTGATTTTTTGTAAAAAATACTTACAACAGCATAAGTATAGGGTAACACTTACAGGAAAACAGTATCTATTTTTAACAGCAACTAAGATATTATAAAGTCAAGTTTAAGATTATTTTGTCATAATCCAAACAAATAAAAATTATTATTAAGGATATTTATGAAAAAAAGTTTACTCACACTAGCTCTGGTTCTACCATTAACTCTATTTGCCGCAGATATGGATGCAAATGGAATTGTTACAAAAGAGAGTCATGTAGATGTTAAAACAACTATAGATAGAATAGAGATGATGGTAAAGAAAAAAGGTTTAACTTTTTTCAATAGAATTAATCATAAAAAAAATGCTAAAAATGCATCTGGACCAGATCTTGATGATGCAGAGCTTATCATATTTGGTAATCCTAAAGCAGGTTTAAAACTTATGACTAAAGACCCAAAAGCAGGACTAGACTTACCTTTAAAAATGTTAGCATATAAAGCAAAAGATGGAAAAGTGTATCTATCATACAGGGATGTAAAATTTTATGAAAAAATTTACAACATAGAAAAATGTAAAGTTCAAAATAAAATGAGCGGGCTGCTAAATAAATTTAGCAACAAAGCCATACTATCTACAGAAGATTTTACTGCTATGATAAAAGAAAAAGAACTTAAACCGAAAATCTTAAGTAAATAAAAAATTAACTATTTTACCGCAGTCATTAAAAATACGGTAAAGTCAGAGTGAGGTTTGCTAATAGTACTGGCTAATTCAAACCTTACATCTTTAAAACCTACTTCCTTTGCTTGTTTTTCTAATAAGTCCCTTTCAAAGCCATAATGAAATACCCCTGCATTGTCACTATGAAAAGTTCCATCTTCACTATCTAAATCTGCAATAGCAATAAAACCACCAACAGGCAACATATTATAAAATTTAGAAAATAGGGCAGTTGTATCTTCTAAATGATGTATCGTCATAGAAGAGATAATCCCATCAAATGTTCTCTCTATATTTTCACAACTTAAATCTTTTTCTATCACTTCAGTTTCACAAGAAAATTCACTACTTTTATCTCTAAACTCTTTTAACATGGATGGTGAATTATCTACAGCCACTATTTTATTAACATATGGTGCTACTAAATAACTTAAAAGTCCTGTACCTGCACCAAAATCCATAAGCTCCATACTCTCATTAAGTGTTATATTTTTAACTATAAGTTCTGCAATACCTTTAGCATTTTTAACCCGTTTAGAATTCATATCCCAAGATTTAGATTTATGTGCAAAATGATCTATTTTATTTTCCATTTTTTTTCCTATATATTTTAATTAATTTATATTTGTAATCATATCAAAATAAACTATCACTTCTTTCAACTTTTATATTATCCCAAAACAGATCAACATGTTTTTCAAATAAAGAGACAATTGCAGATGTAGATTTTTTATCGAGTTTTAATAAAGAGATTTGCATCTGATAAAAAAATAACGGAGCAAAAAATTCATTTGCCAAGAGTAAAGGATCTGAAGATTTTATCATATTGTTTTGCATCATATTAAAGAAAACAGAAGAGAGTTTTTTAACATTCTCTTGATAAAAATGTTCATTATATATTTCACGTATTTTTTCATTCTTAAATATCTCTTGCATTAAAAGCTTGTAGAGTGCTTCATTTTCTACATCAAAACTTAAGAGTTTAAAAATAGTAGCAACAGACATTAACATAGACTTTCCTTGTTGATGCAACTCCTCACTGTTTTTATTATCAAAAATAGTGACTATGGCTGAAGAGGTGAGGTTACTAATAAGTGTTTCAAGTATCTCATCTTTATTTTTAAAATGATTGTATAAAGCACTTTGTTTAATCCCAACAGCTCCAGCTATGTCTCTAACGGTTGTAGCCTTAAATCCTTTGCTTGAAAAAAGATTAAGTGCATATTTTAGTATTTTCTCTTTAGTTTTACTTCCTTTAGAGAAACTTGAAGTAACGCTCTGTTCGTGCATAAAGACTCCTTTAATAACATTATAGTGAACAACTGTTCATTTGTCAAGAGAGTATGAATTCTTTATAATGAACAACTGTTCACTTCAAGAGAGCATCATAAGAACAGTTGTTCATATAGTTATCTTTATCCATCCTCTAAATATGAACAACTGTTCTTTGATTATGCTATAAGTATTGCTATTGCTTACTTTGTAGAGTTTTTCTATATATACTTATAGGAGTTTTTGTTTCGTTTTTTTACATACTTTTTAATATTAATACTGAGGTTTTTTTTGTTTAAAATGTAAAACTATAAAATTAAGTGCAGAAAGGGTTGGGTATATTTTTTAATAGAATTTATATTATGTTAACCAAATTAGTTACAAACTCATCGGAAACAATAACTTTAGCGTTTGTTCAATGTTTCATACAAAATTTCTAATAGTTGCTACATTTGAAGCAAGAATCTCAGCTAAAATCATCGTTTTCATTTTTACTCCTTACTTTGAACACTAAATTTTTTATGATAATATTAAACACATTTTTAAATTTTATAACTTTCAAAAATCTAAATTAAACTAAGCCCTATTTTACCTTTCTCTTCATCTATTGTTACTACTTCTATCTGAGGTAAAAATTGATTGACTGATAAAACTTCTAATGGGTGTGAAATACGTTTATGACTCATCTTTGAAATATGTATCATACCATCATTCTTTAGACCTATATCAACGAATGCTCCAAAGTCTGCTATATTTCTTACTACGCCAGAGAGAGTAGATCCAATGCGTAACATTTTAATGTCTGTTATCCCCTCTTTAAAAGGTATAGGAGGTAACTCTTCTCTAGGATCAAAGCCTGGTTTTTTAAGTTCATTAATAATATCTGTCAAAGTCTCTTGCCCTACTTTTAAGCTTTTAGCCATCTCATTAATATTTATATTTTCTAAGTCCAATCCATTTAACTTTTTTGCTATAGTATAACTCTCAGGGTGTATTCCAGAGTTATCGAAGATTGATTTCCCCTTTTTAATACGGACAAAACCTGCTGCTTGTTCATACGCTTTAGCTCCTAAACCTTTGACTTTTAAAAGTTGTGATTTTGAGGTAAAGTAACCATTTTCTTCTCTATAACTTATAATGTTTTGTGCTACCTTTGTACCTATTCCTGCTACATAAGAAAGAAGTGAAGCAGAAGCAGAATTGATGTCAACACCAACGCTATTTACCAAATCTTGCGTAACAGCAGAGAGTTTCTTTTCTAAAAGTTTCTGATCAACATCATGTTGGTACTGTCCTATACCTAAAGATTTAGGGTCTATTTTAACTAATGCAGCCATGGGGTCACGTAACCTCTGAGCTATAGAGATGGCTCCACGTATAGTTACATCTAACCTTGGATACTCTTGTGCAGCTATGGTAGAAGCAGAATAGACTGATGCACCTGCCTCTGAAACTACAGTATAGTTTAGCTTAGCACCCTCTTCTGCATTGAGCCTTCCAAAAAACTCTTGAGTCTCTCTTGATGCTGTTCCATTACCTATGGCTACAGCGTTAATATGGTATTTTTTAGAGAGCTTAAGTACCATATTCTTAGACTTTTCATACTCATTTCTAGGATCTGTAGGGTAAATAACAGCATGCTCTAGGTAGTTTCCATTTTCATCTATAACAGCAAGTTTACACCCTGTACGAAATGCTGGGTCAACTCCCAATAAAACACGATTTGTTACAGGTGGAGTGATGAGTAGTTGATGTAAGTTTTTACCAAAAACTGAGATGGCAGCTGTATCTGCTCTCTCTTTTAACTCTGCTTGAACTTCTCTCTCTATAGATGGAAGTAAAAGACGTCTAAGTCCATCTTTATACGCTGTAAATAGTAGTTCTTTAGATGATGAAGTATGAGAAGGTATCTTATATTTTTTAATATTTTCTTCAATTCTAGTTATATCTAAGGTAATTTTTACTGAAATTTCCTTCTCCTTGACCCCACGTATAATGGCTAGGTAACGATGAGAAGGTATATACATTACCTTTTCAGAATGTTTTAAAAAGTTACTATAAACCCCTTTTTCATTAAAACCTTTAGTTTTTTTAGTCTCAATTATACCAAAACGTAACATAGCGTTACGTATTGCTTCTCGTTCACGCGGCTGATCTGCATAGCGTTCTGCTAAAATATCTTGAGCACCTTTTATGGCATCTTCAACTGATGTTACTTCTCCTTTAACAAAAGATTTTGCCTCTTTTCTAAATGCATCTAGTGTAAGTTTTGCACTTTGTAAGGTATAGGAGAGTGGTTTTAAGCCATTGGCGACCGCAGTAGAAGCACGAGAGCTTTTTTTCTCTTTAAAAGGACGGTAAATATCTTCTACTTCTCTCAAAGTTTGAGCAGATTGCAAATACTTTTTTAATGCATCAGTCAATGTAGCTCTTTCAGAGATAAGACGACTCACCTCCTCTTTTCTTTCAAGTAGCTTTTTACTGCTTATGTAAATAGTTTCAAATTCACGCAGTGTTTCATCATCTGCACCACCTGTTAACTCTTTACGATACCGTGCAATGAAAGGGATAGTCGCACCCTCATTTAAAAGTGTTAAAATATTAGATATATAAGATGGTTGAAGTTTAATCTTTTGTTTTAGCAGTTCAATAAGTTGACTCATGTATTTCTCTTTAAATAAAGTATATTATATAAAACAATTATAGCTTTTTTAGATAAATGGTTGTATTCATTTTCATTTAAGAGTACAATAAAGATATAAATAATTATAAAAGGAATGAAATATGTCTTTAACTTATCAAGATGTTATGAAACAGTTAGATTCTTGGTTAACAATGTTAATTAACGCAGAGGGTGCAGATTTGCACATTAAGAGTAACAGTGCAATACATGCACGTATTAAAAGTGATATTGTACTTTTATCTAAAGAGATTATCAGTGCAGAAATTATTAAAGCAGTCGTTAGAGTATTAACTGGTCATGCCTATGATGATTTTAAAAAGACCAAGGAGTTTGATGGTTCTTATGCACTTGGAAAAGATTATCGTTTTAGAGTCAATATCTCTATGCATCTTGGTGGTTATGCTTTAGCATTTCGCCTGATTCCTTCTCATATTAAAAGTATTGAAGAGTTAAGTCTGCCAACAGCTTTACACAAACTTGCCCATTTAAGGCGTGGTCTTGTACTTGTTACAGGTACAACAGGAAGTGGTAAATCTACAACACTTGCAACAATTATTGAAGAGATAAACCTCACTTACAATCGTCATATTATTAGCATTGAAGACCCCATAGAATATGTACATCATGATGCTAAATCTATTGTTGAGCAGAGAGAACTTAGAACACATACCAATAGTTTTTCTCAGGCTTTACGTGCAGCAATGCGTGAAGATCCAGATATTATTGTGGTAGGAGAGATACGTGACCTTGCTACCGCAGAGAGTATTTTACAAGCAGTCAACACTGGTCACCTTGTTTTCTCAACTGTACATACGCTAGATGCTCGTGAAACAATAGATCGCCTTATCGCTATTTTCCCTAGTGATGAACAAAATCGTGTGAGAACAACGCTGGCTGCTACTCTTGAAGCAGTAATCTCTCAACGTCTTATTTTAGGGATAGATGGCAATATGGTACCTGCTGTAGAGATGATGTTTAGAAGCCCTCAGATTCAGGAGCTTATCAGAAATAAACGTGATAGTGAGATACCAGATGCTATTGAGAAAGAGGGTATTTCATTTGATTCTATCACCTTTAATAGAGCACTCTTTAACTTAACATTAGAAGATAAAATCACTGAGGAACAAGCCTATCAATATGCTAGTTCTCCTGCTGATCTTAAATTGATGTTTACTATAAGTCAAGAGTATGAAAAAAAAGTTCAAAGTAATGAAAAAGAGGATGAACTTTCCTTAAAAGAGAATTAACTATAAACTTTAAGCTTCCTCATCTTCTACTGCTACTGCCTCTTTTAGAGGTTTATCAACGCTTTTAGCCATTATTTCTACATAACACTCTGTTGCACCTGTTGCTTTAACAGCATCAAGTGCTTTTATAAGTGCTTCATACTCTACAACTTTTGCATCTTCTGAAGTTACACCTATTTTACAGTCAAAGTCCCAGTACATTGTTGCTTTATCTGGAATATCTTTCTTCTTTTCACGTTTTACATATTTTCTAATATCATTTTTTATTGCTTCCAATACACGATCTTCATGCTTCTTCTCATCTGTAAATTTAAATATTTTTTTCACTATTTTTTCCTTTTATTAAAGTTTTGATTATCTCTTTTTTCAAGTTTATCTAATTTCTCTTGAATCTTACTGCCTATTTGAGCTGCCGCACTATTTTGTGAGGTTTCAGATTTTTTTCTTTTACTGCTTGTTGACTTATTGTTCTTACTATTGTCATTTTTCGTTTTATTATCACTATTTCTTGATCTGTTACGAGAGTTAGTACGTGAGTTGTTTCCAGATCCACGTTTTTGCCCGCCACCTCTACCGTTTTGTATCGGTTCCGCTTCGATACTAGGATCTGGGATAAATGCCTCTATCGTCACTTTTTTTATCTCTGCTTTAATAAACTTTTCTATATCAAAAAGTAATTTATGCTCATCAACACATACAAGAGAGACCGCTTCACCACTCATACCTGCACGACCTGTACGTCCGATGCGATGAACATAATCTTCAGGAACATTAGGAAGCTCATAGTTAACTACATGCGGTAATTGGTCTATGTCTATTCCACGTGCAGCGATATCTGTAGCAACAAGTACACGTATTTCATTGGCTTTAAAAGCAGCCAGTGCTTTTGTCCTTGCTCCTTGGCTTTTATTTCCATGTATAGCAGCGGCACTGATACCGTACTCTTCAAGCTGTTTTGTAAGTTTATTTGCTCCATGTTTTGTACGTGTAAAGACGAGAACCTGCCTCCAGTCATTTGTCTTAATAAGTTGAGAGAGTAACTCTCTTTTACGACGTTTATCTACATAGTGTACTACTTGGCTTACCTGTTCTGCTGTAGTATTTTCTCTTGCTACTTCTATCAGTACAGGATTATTAAGTAATCCTGATGCTAATTTTTTAATATCACTAGAAAATGTTGCAGAGAAGAGTAGTGTCTGCTTCTTTTTAGGCATAAGCTTCATTAATTTTTTAATATCATGAATAAAACCCATATCTAGCATTCTGTCTGCTTCATCTAGTACTAAAGTTTCTAAAGCTGAAAAATCAATACCTTTTTGCCCTGCAATATCTAAGAGTCTCCCTGGCGTAGCGATGACAATATCTACACCCTTACGAATAGTTGCTAGTTGTGGGTTGATTCCTACCCCTCCAAAAATAACTGTTGAACTGTATTTCATATATTTACCATACGTCTTAATACTGTCTGCAACTTGTGCTGCTAACTCTCTTGTAGGTGTAAGTACTAAAACGCGCACTTGTTTTTTTTGCATTTTAGGGTGTGTTTGAGAGAGTCTTTCAAGTAGTGGTAAAGTAAAACCAGCTGTTTTACCTGTACCTGTTTGTGCTGCTGCTAGAACATCTTTACCCTCTATAACAGTAGGAATAGCTTGAAGTTGTATTGGTGTAGGTACAGTGTACCCTTGAGTTTTTATAGCTTTTAAAAGAGGTTCAGATAACCCCAAATTTGAAAATGACATTCTATTTCTACCTTGTGAATTGTTTTGAATTGATACAGCATAAAAGAGTTGACTGATGTATGCTTAAATTAGTGTAGCATTATAACGTAATTATTGAAAATTTGTATCTCTTAAAAATAGATGTTTTTAACAGATACATTTATGGTAGGTAAAAGCCGTTTTGTTAAAACTGCTTTTCTAAAAATGGAATAATCTGCTTTTTACGACTCATCACACCTTTGAGCCATGCTTCTGCATCAGCATCAAGTTTCATATCAAAAGCATTTTCAATCTTTTCTACATCGTCACTTACCACAAGTAGTTGAGAACCCTCTTGCATAATATCTGTAAGTAAAAGAAGAACCGTGTGTCTGCCCCCCTCTTCTTTTAAGTTTTGCATTTGAGCCTTAAGGTCTGCTTTCATTGTGTCAAATACTGAAAGGTCTACCACCTCTAGTTGCCCTACTCCAATGCTACTTCCACCCATACTAAAGTCTTTAAAATCTCTTAAAACCAACTCCATAGGTGTAGCAGAGAGTACATCTGACTTTACGATAAACATCTCCATACCTAAAGCTTTATAGTCCTCTATCTCAGCGATGAGTGCTAACTCTTTACACGCTTTAGTATCTTCTTTAGTACAGGTAGGTGATTTAAAAATAACTGTATCACTTAGTATGGCACAAAGCATCATACCAGCTAAATCTTTAGGAATTTCAATACCATGATAGTCAAACATCTGCTTTACAATAGTATTTGAACATCCAACTGGTCTTATCCAACACTCTAGTGGTGCTGCTGTAGTTAAGTCTCCTAGTTTGTGATGATCTACAATACCTAAAATATTTGCTTCTTTAATATCTTTAGGACTCTGTGCGATATCCGAAAAGTCAATGAGGTAGACATCTTCACCCGCTACTTCTGTTTTAAGTTCTGGTGCATTGTAACCAAATTTTTCAAGAATAAATGCTGTCTCAGGATTTATATCCCCTTGACGAGTAGCAATAGTATCTTCCCCTAATTGATTTTTAAGGTAAGAGAGTGACAATGCACCCACAATAGAGTCCGAGTCTGGAGTAGTATGTCCAAATATATAAGTTGCCATGATGTTATCCTGTATCTTTTTTTTGTATTATAGCTGATTTGGTTTATACTTTATGATGATAGTGGTAAACCTAGCTTCTTAACAAATGTCCAACACCCTTAATATAATACGTTGTAGCTAAAGGTGCAAAGAAATCAAAGGCTTCTTGAGCATTGATAATTTTGTCTTTATCTCCTAAAAACACTTCAATACATGTACCTCTATTTAGTACTTCTTGAACTTTTTCTTTATCCCATTGATAAGTTAAAAGTGCTTCTAACTCTTCTTTCGTACCAACATTTAAATAGGTAGATAAATCTTCATTTGAAGGGTAAGTAACATTTGAGAGAAACTGTTTTACATAAGCCTCTTTTCCCGCTTCAAAGTAACGTAACTGTGTACGTATAAAACTTGGTTTTTGTGTTTGGAAAAAGGCAGGAGAGAGAAGAATAAGTCTATCTATACGTTCTTTAGCGTGGTATACATGCTCAAATGCTTGTTGAGCTCCATAGCTAAAACCTGAAACTACGACACTACTTTTAACAAGATATTCTGCTAACAACTTCTCCTCACCCTTAAGAGAAAAACCATTAAAATAGTGCATTAAAATATCTTTCTCAAAATATCTCTACACTCTTCAGCTGTAATATTTTCATATTCTAAAAGGTAAGCAGATACTTCACTAACAGCTTGTGTTAGTGTTTGTAACAGTGTGGTTATTTCACTTGCCGCTTCAACTAAAAGTTCTTCTTCTTGCAGAGGTGTAACCCTAAAGTTTTCACTCATTGCATACTCATACACTACTTTATGTGCCAGCTCTTTAGCAAGTAAAATATCTTGACTTGCATTAGTAAACTGTTCATTATAGTGTACTTTTGTAGCAATACTCCCTGCAAGATAAACTTTAATTCTGTTAAGCAGTTGTGAACGTGAAAGTATTTCATGTTCTTGAAGTGTAAGTCTTGTAGTTACAATACCTATTTTTTCAAACTCAACATCTAACCATGTAGCGATTACCGCTTTTGTACCTTGATATACGGCTTGTATCTTTCGTTCTTCATGAGAAAATGTAAGTATTTTACGCTTTCCTGAAAGTACTTTCTCTTTTACCGCTTCAAAGTCAGTAGTCTCTACTTTTTTTCGTCCATTTCTCATCGCAAAAATAGCGGCTTCATTGGTAAGTGTATCGAGTGCAGCAGAGCTAAAGCCCACAGTCATTTGTGCTACTTTTCTAATATCTACATAATTTGGTTTATGTGTTAAATAGAGTTCTAATGTTTTTTCTCTCTCTTCTAAATCTGGTAAAGAGATATGAATGCGTCTGTCAAAACGCCCTGCTCTAAGTAGTGCATCATCTAACATCTCTATTTTATTGGTTGCACCGATAACAATAACACCTGAACTCTCTTCAAATCCATCCATCTCTGTAAGCAGTTGATTAAGGGTAGCTTCTCGTTCGTCATTTCTAAACTCTCCACGGCTTTTACCTACTGCATCTATCTCATCTATAAAGATAATACTTGGTGCCATCTGCTTGGCTTTTTTAAAGAGTTCAGACACCCTTTTTGCACCCATACCTACATAGATATGAACAAAAGAAGCACCACTTTGGTAAAAAAATGGAACATTAGCTTCACCTGCTACTGCTTTGGAAATAAGCGTTTTACCTACACCAGGAGGGCCTACAAGTAATACACCCTTAGGTAAACGTATATCAAGATTACGGTATTTTTGAGGTTCTCGTAGAAAGTCAATAATCTCTTCAAGCTCCTCCTTAACATCTTTAATGCCTGCAACATCATCAAAAGTTACTGAGGAGGTAAGTGCTTCTACTGCATCACTTTCTATGCTCTCATCAACTTTTGAAGCCCTAATATTTTTAAGTTGCTGTAGCCTACTTTGTTGCATAAATCTAAAAAGAAAAATAAATGCTCCTACAATAATAAGTAAAGAGAGTAAATCAAAAATATACCCTTTATTCTCTTTTACTTCTACAGGGTATTTTGTAAAAAATGCCGTTTTATTAATCGCTTCCTTGTAGATTTTATAATTTTCTTTATCCGTTATCAAATAAATATACTCACCATCAATAATGACTTTTTCTATTTTATTTTGACTATAAAGTATATTGGCCTGTTTATGTGGTATAAGTTTATAGCTATCTCTTAAGATGCTAAAAGAGAGTAGCAGTACAAATAGTACTACCAAGCTTATAATAATTTTAAGATTTTTACTTTTCCATATTTGCCTGTTAAAGTTTAGCTTTGTTTGTATCATTTGTAACCTCCACATTGTTTAGCAGTACCCAGTTTGAACTAAGATCCTCTTGACTTTGAATTTCGACTTTGTTAAAGTATTGATCAAACCCATGGTAAACTCCCTCTTTGCCATTTTCTAAAAGTACTTCAAGGTTTTGCCTATGTTCACGTCTAAAAGCGAGATTTTTAGTTTTAACCAGTTCTGTAATTTCACGATGACGCTCCTTTGCAATATCTCCTCTTATTTCTGGTTTCATAGTAGCAGAGACTGTGTTATCACGTTTGGAGTAGGAGAAAGCATGTAAGTGTGTTAAAGGAAGCTCTTTTACCCTAGAGATTGCTTCTTTCCATTGAGTTTCATCTTCACCAGGATGTCCTACTATGTAGTCTGTACCTAGGGCGTACCCTCTACTTGCTATTTTTTCAAATAGGGCTAAATCTGTGCTATACGCGTTACGTCTATTCATAAGTTCTAGCATTTTATCACTCGTATGTTGCAGGGCTATATGTAAGTGTTTTGCCATCCATGGCTCTCCAAGTAACTCCATAAATTCATCATCTATCTGTATAGGTTCCAAGCTACCAATACGTATACGTCTTACACCACGAATCATACTCATCTTTTTAAGAAGCTTAGCCATAGACGAGTGCTGGTCTTGTCCGTAACTTCCTACATTTGTACCTGTTAAAATAAATTCTCCAAAACCATTGGTAGAGAGTTTGCTTACTTGTTCTAAAATGGTCTCTTCACTATGAGAGCGTGCATCACCACGTACAGCAGGAATGATACAATAAGAGCATCTAAAATTACACCCCTCCTGTACTTTGATAAAAGCTCTGCTTTTACCTACAAACTCCTCCACTATAGTTGTATCTATATGTTTAAGGTCACCTATCTGATAAAAAGGTTTTTCTATTTTAAGTATTTCATTGATTTTTTCTTTTTCTGAGTGTCCCATAACACCAAAAACTTTTTTATTTTCAAAAAGTCCTTCTCCCTTAGAGTGTGAGCCACAGCCTGCCAAAACTACTCTGGCATCTGGATTTTTACGTTTCATTGAAGAGATGTAATTACGTACTGAGGAGTCTGCACCATTGGTTACAGTACAAGAGTTTACTACGATAATATCTGAACTGTTTTCATCGTGGCTAAGTTCAAATTCATGCAGTTTAGAGATCATTACTTGGGTATCAAACTGGTTAGTTCTACACCCAAAGGTTTTAAAATAAACCTTTTTCATTTACACTTCTCCTGTAGGAATATCTTCAAGTTCTCTAGGGGGCTTAGGTACATTTTTATCAACATATATTGATTGTGTAGGAAAGGCTAAAGAGATATCCTTTTCTGCTTGAATACGTGAAATAATCTCAGCTGAGATTGTACTTCTTAGTGTCAAAGTAGCATAAGAGTTAGTTAAGTACCATACACTTATTTTCATACCATGAGGTTCTATAAAAGAGAAAATACGAGGTTCAACATTGGTATTTTTCATACTGTATTGACTTCGTAGTTTGTTAAGCTGCTTTCTTGTTATATCTGTATATCCTTTGGAGTATTTTTTACTAATCTCTTTTGCTATAGAGGTGGCTTTATGAATATCGGAGTCAAATGTTACAACAAAGTCAATACCATCCCATACAGTTTTTAGCCCTGCGTGTGCATAGTTTGCTATAAGGTCTGTAAAAATAAAGTTATTAGGGATAAAAATAATACGCCCTGCTCTTCTATTGAGCACAGAAGTGGTAAGCGTAACATCTTCATGCATCGTCATTCTTAAGAGTGATATATCTACAATGTCACCAACATATTCAATATTACCACGTACAAACTTCACTCTGTCTCCTACATGGATAGCACCACCAAACATAATAGTTAACCACCCCATAATAGACATAAACCAATCCTTCATAGCAATAGCAATACCAGCAGAAGCAAAACCAAGAATAGTCACTAAGTAACTTACATTCTCAATATAAGCAAAAAGTAGCGTAAAGACTAACAGTGTTACAAAAGTAACATTGAGGGCTTTATTGATAGTATAAAAACGATCATTGTCTGACATATAGCGACGAACAAGATATTTAACAAAAAGAAGAAACAGAATAAAAAAGATAATAATTACTCCAAGATTCATCGTTTTTTGAAGTTCTGTTTTTATATCTTCTTGAAGATTTAGTTTAATTTCATCCATTTTCTTTGTATAGACATTTTGGGTGGTTTTAAAAATTTCAAGTACAGGAGTAAAAGTTTTTATTTCATCCTTAACCTGATCAAACTCTTTAAGATACTTTGTATTGTTTTTATCTATTGAGAGTAGAGACTTAATGATATTACTCTTCTCTTTAAGTTTTATCATTATAGCTTGAAGGGATTCATATCTACTATGATACTCTGTCTCATCTGAATTTAGCTTCTCTTGATAAGAGAGTGCAGAAATCACAGCAATAGGGTTTGTAACAGTAGGTACATCTTCTATGATAGGTGGTGTAAGAAATTTTTTAAAAGGATCTCTCTCATACTCCTTTAAAAGTTGAAGCTTCCCTTCAAGAATAGACTTTTTATTTTTAAGTCTCTCTAGTGTATCATCTTCTGTACCCGTACGTTTGTATTTATTATCAAGGATTTGAATCTGATTATCAAGCAGTGATTCACTCTTTTTTAGTTCTTGATAAAGATGATAATTACTGTAAATTTTAGACCAAATATTATTATCTATAAGTGTTTTATCAAGTTTCTCTTTCTCTTGCAGTAGTGCTTGATGTTTTTCAATAATTTTAACATTAGAAGCAGGAGTTGTTATGGTAGGTTGTTCTACACTGCTATTTTCTTCTATCAGATCTACTGAGGGCAGAGCAAATACTAAGCTAGTACCAAAAAGTAAAGAGAGAAAGAGTAGTTGTTTTATCATCTATCACTTCCAAAGGTATGCAGTACTTTTTTAACGATTTGTTCATCTATATTTGAGACCACTTTGTAGTGACCCATGCCATTTGGCAAAATAAATTTAATACTGTTATTTGCTGATTTTTTATCAAGAAAGAAGTGTTCATAAAAGTCATCTACATCTTTAATACTGTACTCTGTAGGTAAAGAGGCATTGGTTAAAAAACTCTTTACACTTTGTGCCTCTTCTTGCGTAAAGAGTCCTAGTTCTACAGCTAAGGCATTTGCCATAACCATACCTATAGCTACTGCTTCACCATGTAAATACGTTGTGTAGTTCGTCTCATTTTCAACCACATGTCCAAATGTATGTCCATAGTTAAGTACAGCTCTAATACCTGCCTCTTTTTCATCTTGGTTTACCACCCATGCTTTGAGTTCTACACTTTTAGCAATCGCCTCTTTTAAGACCTCTTCATTACTAAAGTCTGCTGTTTGCAAAAACTCAAAATAGGCTTTATCAAACATCACTGCCATTTTTACTATCTCCGCAATACCCGCAGCAAATTCACGTGGAGGAAGAGTTTTTAAAAACTCAGGGTTTATATAAACAGCTTTAGGCTGATAAAATGCCCCTATGAGATTTTTACCATACTTGTTATTGACTCCTGTTTTACCTCCAACACTTGCATCTACCTGACTTAAAAGTGTTGTTGGTATTTGTATAAAGTCTACCCCTCTTTGATAAAGACTAGCAGTAAACCCTGTCATATCACCTATCACTCCCCCGCCAAATGCAATAAGAAGAGATTTTCTGTCTAGTTTATGTTCAAAAAGTTCGTTGAGTATATTTTCTATCGTTTCAAGGTTTTTGTATCCCTCTCCATCAGGAATGGTCACAACATTTAACTGAGGTGCAGTGATGTGTTCTAAAAGTGTATCCAGATGGTAGCCTGCAACCGTAGGGTTTGTAATAATGGCTACTTTCGTATTAAAAGTGAGTTTTGGTAATGCATCTATGGTAATGTCATACGTAATATTTGAGCTATTTTCTAATTCTATAGGGACAATCATTTGGGGGAACCTTGTAATACAATATTATTTGTTTTATTTTATCCCAAATACCTTAAATCTCTATACTAGCCTTCATTTATAGCAAAAGGGACAAGCAGTTTTGGGTGTCTTTTACTTGCTAACAGAAAATCTTGTATCTTTGTTGAAATAAGCCTTATGATACTTCCTCCATTAAGATGATTCTCAAAAGGTGCAATCTGTAGTACCTGTTGCATATTTGTAAGCTCACGTATTGGATTGGCCACCTTATGTTCAATACTGATTTCTGTATTAAAAATATTGGTTAATGTTTCATAATGTTCAACTATCATCTCTTTACTCATAAACTCCCCCTCAGGATCAAAATCGCAAAGTCTAAGTTTTAAACTTAATGATTCTGATACATCAAATGCCGTAGAAGAGATAGACTCCATCTTAGCATCTTCACTCATTAAAATAACACACTCTTTAATGTTATAAAGAAGTTCTTCTCCAAAAAGGTAAACCACTTTTCTTAAGTTATAAAGCGTCTCTTTAAGATTATCTGCTTCAAATGTTTCTATACTATTGAAAATTAAACCAATATTATATTGATGAATATCATATTCAACAACTGCCTTTAGATCGTCATTATCATAACATATAGAGAGGGAAATATCTTTTGATTCTACTGCTCTGATTTTATCTATAAGTGTAAAATTATTTGGGTAAATTATACGAATATGAAGCTTTTTATCTTCAAGCTTATCTAAAAGATACATCGCTTCATGTATATATAACAGAGCATTTTTCTGATCATACCTAAAGTCCAAAAGTAAATAAATATCTTTACCAAACGGTTCAGGAAATAACCCTGTTCTTTTATTAATAGTTTTATATACACCATCAAGAACAAGAGGCTTACCTAAAACTAAAAGTGTATCATTTGGACGTATCATCGTTGCATTGGTAGGTAAAATTTGCTTCTCTTTACGGTAAATTGCAGATATCTTCCATTTTCTTTGCAAAATAGAACCCACATGCCGATACGCATATGTACTTCCAAAAGGAACATGTATTTCCATAATCTCACCACTACCTAGTCCAACATTTTGTGCTACAACTGGCACATTGGGTAGATTATCGTAAAGGTGTCCAGCTAAAAGTTCATCAGAGTTTAGTATTGTAATATTTTCTGTATCTTTACCTATTTCATCATTATCCCATTGATTTACAAGAACAACTCTTAGTTTGTTATCAATAAGACGTATATTTTTAAGTGAATAATACACATCATCTATACTCTCCATAATAATAAATATATTTGAGTAACGCACTTCACTCATAATGTCATCTAATTTAGAAAAACTTGTAGGATCCATGTTAATTAAAGTAATATTATTTGGCATATTTTCTGCTAATATATCTTCTTTATAACTCACAACAAAATATTTATTTTCTGCAACTCTTTTTCTGCCAATCCACTCTATAAAATGTTTAGCAATGCTACCATCTGCCAAAATAAGTATATTTTTCATATTACTCTCATATTCAATTTAAATCTAACACTTGCCTCAGTATGATACAATGGCAATATTATTTTTGAGGGATATTATAACACAATGCATTTTCAGATAGATAAAACTGATGGTAAAGCAAGAGCTTGTACCATAAAAACTAAACATTCAACTATTCAAACACCTGTATTTATGCCTGTAGGTACAGTAGGAGCAGTAAAAGCACTTGATGCTACAGACCTTGCTACTTTTATAAAACCAGAGATTATTTTAGGTAATACCTACCATCTTTACATTCGTCCTGGTGATGAGACCATTAAAAAAATGGGAAAACTACATGGTTTTACTAAGTACCCAAAGAGTTTTCTCACCGACAGTGGTGGATTTCAAGCCTTTTCACTCTCCGATAATGTCAAAATAGATGAAGGAGGTATTACATTTAGAAGCCACCTTGATGGCAGTAAACACTACTTTACCCCTAAAAAAGTAATAGACATTCAACACAACTTAGGCTCAGATATCATGATGATACTTGATGACCTTGTAGCCTTACCCGCGACACAAGAGCGTATCGCTGCGAGTATAGACCGAACGACCCGTTGGGCACAGGAGTCTATAGACTACTTTAGAGCCAAACAAGAAGAGGGTGTGGGCGTAGAGCAAAATATCTTTGCCATCATCCAAGGAGGTACAGACAATGCCTTTCGTGAAAAATCTGCCAAAGAGTTGTGTGCTATGGACTATGATGGGTTTGCCATTGGAGGGCTAAGTGTAGGAGAAGCTAACCAAGATATGTATGATACCGTAGAGTGGACGACTCAGTTTATGCCTGAAGATAAACCTCGTTATCTCATGGGTGTAGGAACGCCTGAGGATTTAGTAGAGAATGTATCACGAGGCATCGATATGTTTGACTGTGTCATGCCTACAAGAAATGCCCGTAACGGTACACTTTTTACAAGCTTTGGAAAAGTAAACATCAAAAAAGCCATCTACACTACAGATGAAGCCCCTATAGACCCTGAGTGTGGCTGTATGGTATGTCAAACCTACTCACGCTCTTACCTTCGACACCTCTACAGAGCAAGAGAGATAACTTACTTTAGACTAGGAACGATTCATAATCTTTACTACTACTTAGACTTAATGAAGCAGATGAGAGAAGCCATAAGTGAAGGTAGATTTGAAGCATTTAAAACAGAGTTTTACAAAAAAAGAGAAGGTTAATTCTCTAACACCATTACTTCTCCAAAAGGTACCTCTTTACTCTCTGGCATAACCCACATTACATCATAAGAGGGTTCATCTTTTGGAAAAGTACCCATACCATCGGTAAAATAGAGTAGAAGTGTTGGATAGTTTATATTTTGGTCTATATACTCAAAAACAGGGCTAAAGTCTGTTCCTCCTCCTCCACTTAGCTCATAGTCTATATTTTCTCCAGGAAGAAAAACATGGTGTGACTGTATTTTAGCATCAGCTGTGATGAGGTCTATCTCATAATTTGGATAACTTTGCATAATGGCATTTATCTCTCCTAAAAACTCTGTAAGGAGCGTGTCATCAACTGACCCTGAAGTATCTACTGCTATCACTATACGTAGTAAATCTGAGCTTAGGCTTGGCAGGTAAATCCCTCTATAAAGATACTTCATATTTGGCGGAACAAAGGAGTAAGTACTTTTAGCATACATCGCAATATAGCCATAGAGAAACTCACGCCAATCTACCTTATGCGAAAAGTACTCAGGTACAACAAACTTTAAATCTTTAGGCAATGTACCTTGTCTGTTTAACTTTTGAAAAATCTGTTCAAACTGCTCTTTTAACTCTTGTGAAAGTGCTTCTACATCTGGTAAAGTCTCAGAAGAGACCTCTTCGTGTTCTTGACTCTCTTGGTCTTTTTTTGTCTCTTTTGTATCAGATGAAGCTTCATATTCATCTTGCATATGTATGTTTTCATTATGCACATCATCACCCTCGACAATCTGCTCTATCTGCTCTTCCATACTGCTCTTATCATCCATCATTTCATCACGGAGCATTTGGTATACCTCTTCGGCATACATACCATTGAACTTCTCTTCATAATTAGCATACTCAGGCAGTTGCATCCCATTGTTTACAAGCATAGAGTTGACCACATAGTCTGTAGCTATTTGCCAAAGCCATTTGGTGTACCCCGCTCTACGGTCTTGATGTTTTAGCACCGTATGCATAGCCCCATTTGCCATAACAAACTCCACTTCTGCTACTTCTAAACGGTCTACATATTCACTGTTATAACGCAGGGCTTCACCATCACTTACAAAGGTAAGAATCTCATTGTTCTCTTCCAACTTAAGTGCAGAAGCAATCGTCCCAAAATAAGGATGCTCCAGCATCAACTTCGCCTTAGCTTTTTCTATTTTTTCTAAATATTTCATAGTGTGATTATAGCTTAAGTGTGTGGATTAAAGAAGTAGGAGATAAAGTGCCAAATAAAAAGTTTATGATAATAGTCATTAAAAATATCAAACAAATAGATAATCTTTATAAAACTAATTACTACAATATAACTATTTGGCTATAATCCATACTATGAAAAAAATTACTTTAATACTCCTATTATCAACCAGCTATATATTTTCTAATATCAATGTTGCGGTCAGTATCTTGCCTCAGAAGACCTTTGTTAAAGCTATTGGTGGTGACAAGGTTAATGTCTCACTCATGGTACTACCTGGAAACTCTCCACATACCTATGAACCCAAACCCTCACAGATGAAAAGCCTTACAAAGGCTACACTCTACTTTGCTATAGGTGTGGAGTTTGAAAATGTATGGTTACCTAAATTTAAAAGTCTTAATGAGCGTATGGAAGTCATTGATCTTACGCAAAATATTCTACTACTTAAAATGCTAAGACATACAGACCATGACATACATGATGAACATACACATCATTTAGAAAATAATCATGCAGGTACTGACCCACATATTTGGACTTCACCTGCAAATGTTAGAATTATTGCTAAGAGTATTTATGAAGCTCTTACTAAAGTAGACTCAGCCAATGAGAAATATTATAAAAAGAATTATGAAATATTTATTAAGCATATAGATGAAACGCATAATAAGATAGTAACTATTCTCTTAGCAAAACCAAAGGGAACAAAGTTTATGGTCTTTCACCCTTCATGGGGTTACTTTGCACATGCCTATGGACTGACGCAACTTTCTGTTGAGATGGAAGGAAAAAGCCCTAAACCTAAAGAGCTTATACACCTTATAAAAGAGGCTAAAGAGGAGAAGATTGCTGCTATCTTTACTCAAGCAGAGTTTTCAGACTCTATTGCAAAGGTTATCGCTAATGAGTTACAGATTAAGGTGATAAAAGTAAGCCCTCTTTCTCCTAAATGGTCTAAAAATCTCATAAATATAGCAAATGCTATTGCAGGTAACTAACTGAAAATGGAAAGTAAAACCTCTGTTGTATCAATAGATAACCTCTCCTTCTCTTATGATCAAGATGTTATTTTAGAAAATATAAATTTACAGGTAGAGGCATTAGACTTTCTTGCAATTATTGGACCAAATGGTGGAGGTAAATCTACACTTCTTAAACTCATGCTTGGTATAAACAAGAGTAAAAAAGGTAAGATTAGCGTTTTTGACAAGACTCCAGAAAAAAACCTTTCACTCATCGGATATGTTCCACAAAACACCAATGTTAATACAGACTTTCCTATTAAGGTTATAGAAGTAGTACTTATGGGGCATGTGGGTTCTAAAAACCCCCTATTTGGATATGGTAAAGATGAAGTAGCCTGTGCCATGGGTGCCTTAGCCCAAGTAGGTATGCAAGCGTTCTCACAAAGTAAAATAGGCTCTCTTTCAGGGGGACAAAGACAAAGAGTCATGATAGCGAGAGCATTGTGTGCTCATCCTAAAATACTCATACTTGATGAGCCTACTTCAAGCATAGATATTAAAGGACAAAAAGAGATTTATGAACTCTTAAAGTTACTTAACCAAACTATTACTATCGTTGTAGTAAGTCATGACATCTCTGTTATTTTAGAGTATGCCAATAAAGTAGCTCACATTAACAAAAGACTCTCTTATCATGATATTTCAAATAAAGAAGAGACTTTTCATACGCATAACAAAGATGAACACTTCTGTGAAGTAGAACTTCTACAGATGTTGGGGTCTGATGGGTGTAACAGTTGTGAAGAGAGTAAAATACAATGGAAAGAGAAAGCATGATAGAAGCACTCCAGTTTGAATTTATACAACATGCACTCATTGCTGGGTTCTTAGTAAGTTTTACCGCAGGGATTATAGGTTCACTTATTGTGGTAAATCGCATGGTCTTTCTTGCAGGAGGTATTGCTCATGCTTCTTATGGAGGCATCGGTCTTGCTGTATTTTTTGGCTTACCTATCTTCTTTGGTGCATCACTCTTTGCTGTAGCAGCTGCACTGCTCATTGCTTCACTTACATTACATAAGCGTCATCGTATTGACACTTTTATAGGACTCATCTGGGCTGTAGGGATGGCTGTAGGTGTCATATTTATTGATATGACACCAGGCTATAATGTAGATTTAATGTCCTATCTCTTTGGTTCTATCTTAGCTGTAAGTAGAGATGACCTCTTCTTTATGGGTGGACTACTAGCAGTGATACTCTTTGTAATAACCTTTTGGTACAGAGATATTTTAGCGGTCTCTTATGACAGTGAGTATGCAGCATTAAGAGGTGTGAATGTACGCTTTTTCTATACACTCATTCTCATACTCGCAGCACTAACTGTAGTGGTTTCCATTAAGGTTGTAGGTCTTATTTTAGTTATAGCCATGCTTACTATCCCTGTATATATTGCAGAAAAACTCTCTCATAGCTTATTTAGTATGATGTTTATCTCTGGGGGTATTGCTACACTATTTACACTTGTTGGGCTTTGGTTCTCTTATGCCTATAATCTCACCTCTGGAGCTTCTATTATTCTTGTATCAGCTGCTTCTTTAGGTCTGTTTTTACTCTTTTATAAAGGAAAATAAAATGAAGAAACAAAATTGGAAATATATACTGCTTCTCATAGTTAGCTTCTTGGTACTTGGCTATGTTGTATTTACACAGCGCTATTCAGATGTTCAAATCAATAAATATGAAGATATTGAAGTTGTCAAAGAGAATAAAGCCATCAAAAAAGGCTGGGTACCTGCTATCCTTCCAGACTCAGCTTATGAAATTACAGAGACCCACAACCTAGATACCAATACTATTTTAGGTAAATTTAACTACAAAGAGCAAGATGAAGCAGTATTTATGAAGCATTTAACTCTTAAAGATGGTATGGACGATACTTTAGAGTGGGAAGATTTTCTTTTTAAAGTAGATAAAAAGTCAAACCATGTTCAGTATAGGAATAAACCAAGTTCAAAATAGAGGAAGGAAGTAAAGTGTTTATTATCAAATATACTTTTATATATCAATATATCTTGATATATAAAGATAGTTTAGATATACTTCTCCAAAAAGCGTCTTAATTATGGATATTTTTCTTAAAACAATTGGCTCTATCAATGATGAGAGCAGACTTAAAATACTCAACTTCATCAATCATACAGGTGAAGTGTGTGTCTGTGACATTGAAAATGCTTTTCACATGATTCAATCAAGAGTTTCAAGACACCTCAAGATACTTAAAGAAGCAGGGTTTTTAAAAGTTGATAGACGCGGACGATGGGCTTACTATAGTATTCGAAGTCCACTTGATGCATTTAGACAGTCTATTTTAGAAGAGATAAAGTATTTGGACTTAGTTGTCCCAAAATTAAAAAAAGGATGTAAAATGCCCAATTGTAAAAAGGTACTCATTTTATGTACGGGAAATTCATGCAGAAGCATCATAGCCGAAGCCCTCATCAATGCTGAACTTGAAGGTATATCTGCTGAGAGTTCAGGGGTCAAAGCTTCCGGCAGGGTGAATCCCAATGCTAAAAAAGTATTAGAATCTGAAGGTATTTGGAGAGATAGTTACCACTCCAAAACACTTGATACCGTCATAGAGAATGAGTATGACCTTGTAGTGACAGTCTGTGGACATGCACAAGAGACCTGCCCTGTGTTTCCCAAACCGTTAAAGACCATACATGTAGGATTTGAAGACCCAGACGGGAAAGCGTTTGAAGCGTTTGAAGAAACTCTGGCCGAGATACGTGGAAAATTATTACCCATAGCAGAAAAAGAATTGGCATAGAAACTTGGAAGTGGAGACTTTAGTCCCACCCCACAATCATAGATTTTTGGAAGCTCTTTGCATAACTTAGTTAGTTGTTTGAACTTTTAGTGGGACTAAAGTCTCCACTTCCAAAATCAAAGAAATTATAAAAATACGAGGAAAATAAAATGAACAAAAATGTATTTAAAACAAACCAAGGTGTAAAAATCTCTTTTACAGGTGCTGTCGAAAAGCAAAACATCATCACAATGGTTGAAAATTGTAAAACAGGATCTTGTGAATGTATGACAGATGAGACAAAAAAGAAAATAAACAATATGGATGTATCGGGAAAAGATGGTGAAGTTGATCTTAACCTTTCCGGTGAAGTCACAAAAGAAGAGATAGAAGCTGCTTTAGCAAGGTCAAAGGTCATCAACTAATGTTCTTAGCCTCTACCCTATTCCTTGTCACACTTCTATTTGTAATCTGGCAGCCAAAAGGTTTGCAGATAGGGACAACTGCCGTTATAGGTGCGATTATAGCACTCATCATTGGCGTAGTAAGTTTTCAGGATGTGATCACTGTTGTAGATATTGTTTGGGATGCCACACTGGCCTTCATTGGTATTATCATCCTCTCTATGGTTCTGGACGAGATTGGTTTCTTTGAATGGGCTGCTATAAAGATGGCTAAACTAAGTGGTGGTAGCGGGAACAAGATGTTCGTCTACATACTACTACTTGGTGCTTTAGTTGCTGCATTTTTTGCTAATGACGGTGCTGCACTCATACTCACCCCTATTCTACTTGCCAAAATGAAATACCTTAAAATGAAACCTATTGCCATCTTTGCTTTCCTCATGGCTGGTGGATTCATAGGTGATAGTGCATCAAATCCTCTGGTCATCTCAAATCTTACCAATATTGTGACCGCAGGATATTTTGACATAGGTTTCGTAGAGTATGCTAAAAATATGTTCTTACCGAACCTGCTCAGTATCATCGCATCTATTGCTATCTTATGGTTCTACTTCCGTAAAGATATTCCACTTACAGTAGATGTTTCTGAACTTCCTGAACCCTCCTCAGTTATTAAGCACCAGACCATGTTCAAATTTTCATGGTTCTTTTTAGGACTACTCATGGTCGGATACTTCATAGGTGACTACTATAATTTACCAATCTCACTCTTTGCTCTTGGTGGAGCTTTGATCTTCTTGGCCATTGCAAATTACCACAAAGCGGTTAAACCTATGGAGACCATCAAGTCAGCACCTTGGCAGGTAGTTTGGTTCAGTATTGGTCTTTATGTGGTTGTTTATGGTCTTAAAAATGCAGGTCTGACAGATGTCATTGCTTCTTGGATTGAAGCACTCTCTCATCAGGGAGAAGCCGTTGCCATCATCGGAACAGGTTTTTTATCAGGTATTATCTCTTCTGTGATGAACAACATGCCAACGATTATGATTATGGACATTGCCATCGACAAAGTTGGATATGCCGGAAATGAAGCACTTGTCTATGCAAACATACTAGGAAGTAACCTTGGACCTAAAATGACACCTATCGGCTCACTGGCTACTCTGCTGTGGCTACATGTACTTGCACAAAAAGGTGTAAAGATCGGTTGGGGAGAATATATGAAAGTAGGATTGATTATTACACCACCTGTTTTATTTGTAGCGCTATTGGGATTAATTTAAGACAGCACTCCTCGTACTGCCCCATACGGACATACGAGGTTCTAAAACGTTAAAGGGAATTTCTCTTTAGAAAGTACCTTCATCGTTTTTTTATAATTTGTATTCAGCAGTTTATCGTGATGTTTAATCTCAGCAGCAGTACACTGACTCATTTTAAATGTCACACCGCCACTCCTATCTATACACTGATTAAATGTTTTACTGTAGTTTGGATTGGCTGGCAATAGTGTCGCAGATGCTAGTAGTATGCTTATTATTTTAATTTTCATAAAGATTTCCTTGTTATAATTTTGAACAATACTATAGCAAGTCTATACTTTATTACGCGAGTAGATAAGCAAATTCTCTCACCCATGCACCCCATGAGTCAGAGCTTTCAACATCTATATTGTTTTGCTGCATATCTTTAATAAGCATTATAGAAAACTCTCCAGGAAGTTGCAGTGAAAAATTCAAGACATTATCTATAGCCTCTTCACTGGAGTTTTCCATAAGTGCATTTACAAGCCCGATCGAGAGTGCCATCAACACCTTTGAATCATCCTCTTCCAACTTAGCAAGTGTGCCATCAAGTATGGTATTGAGGTCAGGTAGCTCTTTCATCACTTTCTTGAAACTAAGATAACCCACTGCCGCTTCACGCCCGACTGCCCCACTGATACTATCTAATATCAAATCTGCTTCTATTCCTGATTTTATAATACTATCTACATATTCCCATGACCTTGGTGTTGCAAAACTCTTCTCATTTGAAGAAGCGTCAAAGGTGAAAAGCATAGATTTGTCATAAGCCAAATACGCAATAATCGTACTCTCTATTTTAGCAGAGTACGCCCAAGCTTTCCAGTCGTTAAAGTCTACTTCCATCTCAAAGTGTACAAAACGGTTGGCAAGTGGTGGTGGCATTTTATAAACCACACCACGATCATTTTCACGATTTCCTGCAGCTACAATACTCCATCCTTTTGGTAACTCATACTCTCCTACTCTTCTGTCAAGTATAAGCTGATATGCTGATGCCTGAACTGCCGGAGGTGCCGTGTTGATCTCATCTAAAAACAAGATACCTTTTGAACCCTCAACAGAAGGTAAAAAACTTGGTTTTGCCCACACCCCCTCTTTGGTCTCAGCATTAAAAAATGGAATACCTTTAAGATCAGTAGGGTCTAAAAGCGATAGGCGTAAATCCAAAAACTCTAAACCTTGTTCAGAAGCTATCTGTTTGACTATAGAAGACTTTCCTATCCCAGGTGCTCCCCAAATAAATACAGGTAACTTCTTTACTATAAGTTTATTGACCACTTTTGTTATATTTGATGCTTTCATGTTAGTGTTCCTTTACCAAACTTCGGAAGTGGAGACTTCAGTCCCACCTACACTTTGCTTCTTAACTTTTAGTGGGACTAAAGTCTCCACTTCCTGATTACCTAAAATTGTATAGCCTTTTTATCATAATCAAGTACTGTTTCATACTCTTTTACAAATATCTCATTCTTAGCCAATTCATTTTGTAGCCGTGTATCTACCTTTAAGATATCCAATAACTCCATAGGCAGAGATGAGTTGGATGCCATACTCTTATATATCTCAAACTCATCTCTCTCAAATAATGCACGCAAAATAGCTTCTGGTGTACTTTTATTATGTGCTAGTGCTATGTGTATCGCTGGTTCATCATACTTTTCATACAGCATTTCCAACATCTCTACAGAGCTTGAAGGATTAACAGCTAAATACTCAAAACTTGACATAACCCCTTTGGCATAGATTTTTTGCAGTTGCACAACATCTAAAGTATCATTCTGGGCTAAGTGCTTAGTGAGTTCTTCATTATCTCTACCAATAAGCAGATCTATCACATCACACTCTAGGTATTTATTTGCCCCTAGTGTTGCAAAAAGATTCGCATCCAATGCATGAGTATCTATGCGTGCCAAATGCCCTAAATTGATAGCCTGTGAGAGAAGCAAAAGTTGAACCACATTATCTTCTTTGCTAAGTAAGGTATCAAAGATTTTGTCATCTATGTTTTTATTGGTTGCAAGTGCTTCGTTTATCTTTACACTCTCTTTAGCCAATAGTTTTTCTAAGAGTGAAAGTGCTACAGCTGGGTTACTTGCCAGTGCTATATCTATCTTTAACTCTCTAAAACTCACTAGCTTTAATATAAGCTCTTTGTCCAAATACCTATTTCTGGCAATAGTTTCACGAAGTGTCACTTTCTCTTTTCCACGTATAAGAAATTCAAAGTTTTGGAAGCCAATAAGTGCTAAAAGCAGTTTAGGGTTAGTCGCTTCCGTAGCCAAACGTCGTAAAGTTAGATATGAGTAGAGCAAGTCTGCTTCATTGGGTTTAATATCAATGTAACGACGTAAAGTATACATGATTGTATCACGATCATTTCTATCATCTTCCTCTTCATCATGCCACTTATACATCGCCAAAAGCTTTACAAAAAGATCTTCACTAATGTTCTCATTACCCAAAAGTCTAAAGATGCGGTTCTGATCATTTGAAAGTTTGATGACCATAAGGAGTTCATCATTATTGATACCTTCAGAGAGTAGTTTTTCGAATGTTTCTAAAGAAAACGATGGTATTTTTGCATCATACGCATCGTTGGAGATATCTTCTTCTACAGGGTTAAGCCTACCATGCTCAATAGTTGCTACCACACCCTCCTCCAAGTATTTCGTCATACCTATGCCATTTTTTTTAAGAAAACGGGCTATCTCTTCTTTCGTAAATAGTCCTTCACGTCCAAGGAAAAGGAACTCCTTACCCCTTGAACTACTTAACAATGTCTCTAATGAAGGTTTTTCTTGTCTCATGTCATCACTTTAAGTGTTAAATTTCTCTTAGTATAGCATCTTGGATTTTAAATAGGAGTTAAATACTCCTATTTATATTGAAATCAGAACATATCTAAAGGGCTGGCAACTTTACCCTTATTCATCTCAGCCACCACGTGGGTATAAACCATCGTTGTCTCTACAGATTTATGTCCCAAAAGTTCTTGGATACTTCTCAGATCGATACCACTTTGTAAAAGATGTGTTGCAT
>JAYEHY010000124.1:0-30492 GCA_034659695.1 Campylobacterota bacterium
TTTGTAAAGTAGTCATTAAACGCTACTACTAACACTAAAAGAACGAGTGAGATAAGTGATGTGATGACAAACCCCAAAGCAAAGATATTTATAGCATCTTCATCTTTTTTGGGTAGCATTATGGCTAGTTCATACCTAGCATTAGCAATACCTCCAAATATAGCTGTAATGGCTATAAAAAGCGCAAACACCCCAAAATCCTCAGGAGTATATATCCTAGTAAGAATTGGACTTATAGCTATAGGTATAGCTTGTGCTATCGTTGTGCCCGTCATAAGAGTTAGGACATTTCTACTGAACTCTGTTTTTGGTTTTAACTTAGTTAGCAAATATTAACCTCTCCATCATCTCAAAAGAGTTTATATCCATCTTTGAAACTGCAAACCATTTTTTTCCTAAGTCTTTTAAACTAGCACCAAAATGATAAACCTCTTTTTCATCAATGATGAGAAATCTATCATGAGAAAAGTCAAACTTTATTATCTCTATTTTTGAATATTGAGCATTGTGTTTTTCTAAATCTAGTTTAATTTGTTTTGATAAATTTTTTGTATATATTTTCATATCTACTTTGATATCTCTTTTAGTAAATAATACTAAAGTACTTTCATCTATATAGTTATCTATAAGTTTTATAGATGATTTAGCATTTTTAATAATATCACTTACAAAAAGATAAGCATCAAAAATTTGACCATCATAGAAGATATGTTGTTTTTGCGGTGTTCCTTTTTCTTCAATGGCATCAAATAGTTTGTTGAAGTTTTCATCTGACTCTAATTTGTTTTTTATTTGTTTGGCTTCTAAGTTATCCAATCTTTGAAATATACCTGCATTTGATAATAAAAATTTTCTCATACTTGCAAAAGTCTTAATAATATTTATTGTAACTTGTGATGCGACTTTACTTTTTAGAATTGTTGCAAGCATATAAACACCTTGTTCTGTAAAAACTTTAGGGTTAGTTCTTGTCTTAGCAAATTTTGCGGTCGAAAGTTTCGACCGCAAAATCTCAAATTCTTCATTAGTCAGTTCAAAGAAAAAATCTTTTGGAAATTTATCTTGATTGTTTTTAACAGCTTCGTTGATTCTTTTTGTTTCTACAGCATATAATTCAGCCAAATCACGGTCAAGCATCACTTGCATATCGCGAATAGTATATATTTTGTTTTGTATAGTTTGATTATCAATTACTAGTTCATTCATATTGTTTTTCCTATACTGTATTTATAATTATTGTCTTTTTTAGGAAGCATTATAGCAAGTTCATACCTACCATTTGCAATACTTCCAAATATAGCAGTAATAGCTATAAACAGTGCAAATATCCCAAAATCCTCTAGTGTATATATTCTAGTTAGAATTGGGCTTATAGCTATAGGTATAGCTTGAGCTATCGTTGTGCCTGTCATAAGAGTAAGGACATTTCTACTAAATTCTGATTTGGGTTTGAGTTTACTTAGCATTTAGTTTATCCATTAGACCGCTAAGTCTTTCCTCTATCTCTTTTGCTGTTGGTAACAATCCTTTTAAATCATTTGGCAATGATTCGGTAAGTTTATAAGTAGCTACCCCAACAGGCTGATTACTCTCTTTGAGTGCATACTCTACTGTAGTTCGCTTTTTTTCTTTACAAATTATGATACCAATAGATGGATTTTCATCTGTTAGTTTAATAGTGTCGTTAAGTATTGAAAGATAAAAGTTCATTTTTCCTGCATACTCTGGCTTAAATTTACCCACTTTTAACTCTATAGCTATGAGTGATTTTAGTCTTCTATGATACAAGAGCAAATCTATAAAATACTCTTCACCATCTATCTCAAGTCTGTATTGGTTTCCTATAAAAGAAAAGTCTGTACCCATTTGAGATAAAAACTCTCTTATATTGTTTACAAGCCCTAGTTCTAGTTTTCTTTCACTGTATTCATCACCTAGTACTAAAAAATCAAAATTAAATTCATCCTTTACAGCTAGTTTAGCTTGATGTTTGTATTTTTCTACTATAGTATTGTCAAAATTTGTTTGATTCAAAAGAAATTTTTCATAAGATTTGTTCTCTATATGATTTATCAAAACATCTTTTGTCATACCAAATTTTATAGTTGTTTTGATATAAAATTCTCTTTCTAGGTTATCTTTACATTTTTGAAAAATTACAACATTTTTAGTCCAACTAATTTCCCCAACCAATGGTTGGAGTTTTTCATTTTGATAATATTCAAGATAAAATTGTCTCATATTCCAAAGATTTTGAACACTAAAGCCTTTGATTCCCACAAACTCTTTTTGAAGCTCTTCTGAAAGATTTTTTACTATAGATTTACCCCAACCAAACTGCTCTTGTTTTTCAACTATATTTTTACCTATCTCCCAATAAAGATTTATAAGCTCTTTGTTTACAGCTTTTAATGCTTCATATTGAGATGATAATATTTTAAATTTTATATCTTTTACAAATGTTGTAAAATTGCTATTATTTTCTATATTCATATTCTTTGCCTTTTGGCTACAGTAGTTCCTGCGACAAGAGTAAGGACACTTCTACTAAATTTTGGTTTTGGTTTTAGTTTATTTAGCATCTCTGCTACCCTCTTTTCGAACTATCCGGAAATTCCGGATAGTTGAATTTTCAAATACTTCCTCATCTTTGTATATAGCTTCTATATGCTCATTGATTGTTCTAACATCCTTATCCAAAAGCTCTGCTATCTGTTTTTGTGTAAGCCAGATAGTTTCTTGATTAACAGAAACTTTAAGTTCTATCTCTCCATCTTCATATACTATGATGTTTTGGTTTTGTTGTAGGTTTGTATTCATATTGTCAATCATCTAAAACCTCCAAATTCCCATCATTTCTACCATCAATTCAGATTCAGTTAGGTGTAGCATTTAAAACTATATACCTCTACTTATATATTCTATCTCTTCATCACTCACATAAGGATTCATCGGAAAACTCATTATCTCATCAGAAACTATCTCAGATATGGGAAAATCCCCTTTTTGGTACCCCAAATAATCAAAACACTCTTGCAAATGCAAAGGCATAGGATAATGAACAGCTGTAGGAATCCCTTGTTCTTTTAATTTCGCTTGAACTTCATCTCTGTTTTGAACTCTAACAGAATATTGAGCAAAAGCCGAAGTAGCTCTCTCATCAACAAAAGGAAGAACTAATTTTGAATTTTGAATGTTTAATTTTGAATTGTATTTCTCTGCAACTTCTTGCCGAAGTTTCAAGTCTTTTTCATAATACTTAAGCTTGACACTCACAACAGCACACTGGAGAGTATCCATTCGTCCACCCATACCGATATACTTATGATGGTAACGTTTACTTTGACCATGAACTCTAAGTGATTTTATTTTTGTAGCTATTTCTTCATCATTTGTAAAAACTGCACCGCCATCACCAAAACATCCTAAGGGTTTAGCAGGAAAGAAACTTGTTGTTGAAATATCACCTAAGTTACTATCTGTTTTACCCTTATATGTGCTTCCAAAGCTCTGTGCTCCATCTATGATTACCTTTAGATTATGTTTATCTGCGATAGTTTGGATGGCATCCATATCTGCTGGTTGCCCATAAAGACTAACTGGCATAATTGCTCTAGTTTTTGGTGTGATTTTTTCTTCTATCTTAGCTGCGTCTATATTATAAGTTTTCTCATCTATATCTACAAATACTGGAGTAGCTCCTAAAAAAGCTATAGTTTCTGCCGTGGCTATAAAAGTAAACGGAGTAGTAATAATCTCATCATCAGGCTTAATATCAAGTGCCATCATTGCCAAAAGGAGGGCATCTGTTCCAGAGCTACAAGTAATGGCATGTTTTGCACCTGTGAACGCTTCTAAAGATTTTTCTAACTGTTGAACTTCTTCACCCATTATATAATTTGACTTATCCAAAACATCATGTATAGCTTTATCTATCTCCTCTTTGTATATCTGATACTGGTATTGCAAGTTTGCAAAGTCTATTTGCATAGCGTAACCTTTAAATTATCGTCTATTAATTCATAGTTTGCAAATGCATCTTCTGCCTTATTATCCTCAAACTCTAAAGTGTCCCCAGAGATGCCTACCCACCCTATCTGCTTAGCAGGTACGCCTACCATAAGTGCATAAGACTTAACATCTTTATTCACAACTGCTCCCGAACCGATAAGCGCATATTTGCCTACAGTTACACCACAAATGATAGTAACGTTTGCACCAACAGAGCATCCTTTTTTGAGGAGTGTCTTTTTAAACTCCTCTTTTCTTGCTATGAATGCTCTAGGGTTAACCACATTGGTAAAGACCATAGAGGGACCAAGAAAAACATCATCTTCTACCTCAACACCTTCATAGATAGAGACATTATTTTGCACTTTGACACCTTTACCTATATTTACTTTAGGGCCAATTACACAGTTCTGTCCAAAAGAACAGTTTTCTCCGATTTTACTTTGTGACAAAATATGAGAAAAGTGCCATATTTTTGTATTAGCCCCAATACTCACATCTTCATCGACAAAACTACTTTCATGTACAAAATATATCGTCATTAGCCAAGTACCTTTTTACAGAACGGATGATAATCACCTTTTAATCCAATAGCTTCTAAATTACGGATGGTTGAGACTATTGAGATCGATCCATAGGCCTCATCAAGTCCAAAACCATTGCCTTTTAAAATCTCTTCATAAGAACGTGTATGAAGGTCTGTAAACCCTCCGGAAAACTCCAACTCTTTACCATCTACGGTAATGCTTCTATACGTTCTTTGTCCTACATCACGTATCTCTTGAGGGATATATTCATAATTGACTGACAAAAACCAGCGGACATTGGCATTTTTTAATTTGAATGAACCTGCATTACAATCAGGTGTTTTAACATGGATAATATTCTCTTCTACGTCACCAAATATCCAAGTCAACATATCATAAAAGTGTACGCCGATGTTTGAGGCAATACCTCCTGACTTTGCCTGATCCCCTTTCCAAGAGATAAAGTACCATTTCCCTCTTGAAGTTAGATAAGTCAAGTCAATATCATAAGCCTTGTCAGGATTAGCTTTCAGTTCTTTACTCACTTTCTCTTTTAGAGCGATGATAGAAGGATGGAGTCTGAGCTGTAAGATATTATAAACTTTTTGACCTGTTTCTTTTTCTATCAGTTTTAACTGATCTATGTTCCAAGGGTTCAGTACAAGTGGTTTTTCACAAATAGCATCTGCTCCACTCTTCAATGCGAAACGTATATGTGAATCATGCAAATAATTTGGAGAACAAATCGATACATAATCTATCTTATTACCGGTATCTCTTCGCCATTTATCAACAAACCTATCAAAACGTTCAAACTCTGTAAAAAAATCTGCTTCTGGGAAATTACTGTCCATAATACCGATACCATCATAAGGATCAAGTGCCGCTACAAGACTATTACCTGTCTCCTTTATCGCTTTCATGTGTCTTGGTGCGATGTAGCCTGCTGCACCAATGAGTGCAAAGTTCTTCTTATCCATTAAAGTCTCCATGTATTTTAGTTTTTAGCATTAAATATCACTCCGTTGCTTATCAAGATGTAAACTCTCTTGTAACTTCTCATATTCACGTTTTTTAATAACAATATATTTTTCAGTTAATGAAATTTTATTTCTTAATCCATCTGAAGTAAGAAGATATTTATAGGCACGTTTATTGGGGGATTTGACAAAACTCTCGGCTTTAAGGTAACCTTTTTCTAAAAGTGCCTTGATAATATAATTGACTTTACCCACAGAAAAACCGACTTTATCTGCTAACTCTTTTTGAGAGTAACACGCTTCCACCTTCTGCATAACATGTAAATGGTCGATCTGTTCAGTCTTTATCTCTGGCACGCTCAATTCCTATTCATTCAATGATTGAATAGCATTGTAGTACAGTTAGTCTTAGAATTATATTAACTTATATTCCAGGCGCTTTCCACATACTCTTCGTAAATCCCCTCTCTACCAGCTTCAACTGGTTTTCATACACCTCTTGCCACTGTTCTTTTATTTCTACATACTTACTAAAATTTTTGCTATTTGGCAGATACTCTTTATCCCAAACAACTAACACATCAGCTGCATTTGCAACACTATCATAAATACCTGTCCCAACTCCAGCAGCCATAGCTGCACCCAATGCAGTTGCTTCTGTAACTTTAGGAACTTTAATAATAGAAATTGAGGAGTCAAATAATAGTTGACAGCTAGATATAGATATAATATTGACAAATAAATTTAAAAGGATGTTTTATGAGTAAAAGAGATGAAAAGTTGGCACACTATAGAGAGTTTATAATCAGTCACAATTTAACGATTGATGATGACCTACTTGTCAAAGTAACTGTTGGTTTAGGTCCCTCTATCTATAACAAAGATGCTGAATTGATTGCTTGTTCAAGTGATAGTGAACTCGATACAGTCAAAGAGAACTTTTTAAAGAAAAAGTTACAACTAACACTTAGTGATGAAGAACTCACACAAAGTATCAAAGATGTCTGTCAAGAGATAGGTAGCTCAGTCAAAAACAAATATAGAGCAGTTTTCTATACTATGCTAGTGAATAAATTTGACAAACAAAGTGTTTATGCTTAGTGTAAACTTCAAAAAATCTACTATTTTTTTGGTATGGTTTTTTATATAGTTCACTCGTGACGAAGCTCTAGCTTCGTCATGTATATTGAAGTAAATAGTAGAGCTCTTGCAAAACTTGAAAGTGATGATTCAGCTTCACCATGAGACGAGGCTAAAGCCATCGTTTTCGATAGGTTTTGCAAGATGTCTAGTTTGATTTTATTATTTATGCTTCTATAGGCATTCCAAAATAGGAGTTGTGGAGCAACTCACACCCCAGGAGCCTTCCACATACTTTGGGTTAACCCTCTATCTACTAAATCTAATTGTGCTTGATAGACCTCTTGCCATTGCTCTTTTATTTTTTTGTAAGTAGCGAAATTTTCACTGTTTGGGTAGTACTCTTTGTTCCATTTAACTAAAGCTTCTGTCGCTTTTTCTATGTTCTCATAGACTCCTGCTCCTACACCTGCTGCCATGGCAGCACCTAGGGCTGTGG
The DNA here is from genome assembly GCA_034659695.1 of Campylobacterota bacterium. Taxonomy (GTDB): domain Bacteria; phylum Campylobacterota; class Campylobacteria; order Campylobacterales; family Sulfurovaceae; genus Sulfurovum. The sequence continues at coordinate 7,098 of JAYEHY010000124.1, forward strand.
CTTCGGTTACTTTGGGTACTTTTATTTTGCATCCTGTGACATCTGCCAGTATTTGACACCATAATGCTCCCCTACTTGCTCCACCTGCAAAGACTATCTCTTTGGTTTTTATGCCTGAGAATGCTTCTATTTTTTCAAGATTAAGGGCAGAGACGATACAGGCATTCTCTTGTAAACTTCTAAACATAGAAGCTTTGTTACATCTACCTGCATCTAAAGAGAGGTTAATAAAGGAGGGGCTGGCATGGTACCATTTACCATACTTCATGCTGTCTGAAAATATGGGTAATATGCCATATGAACCTACAGGTACTTCTCTTGCTTTCTCTTCTAAAACTACGTAAGTATCTACACCTCTCTCTTTAGCTTCTAGCTTCTCTAGGTCACAAAAAGCGTCTCTAAACCAACGCATAACTAACCCTGAAAAGAATGTTATACCCTCTGCTTGAGAAAGCCCTTGTATAACATGTGGGTTTACACGAATACTCATGTCTAAAGGTGGTAAAGTGTCACGCTTTATATTGACAACTTGTTGCCAAAAAGAGCCACCAAGTATGGCTACTTGCCCCTCTTTAACTACTCCAAGTCCTGCAGCTCCTAGCTGTACATCACCCCCACCCATGACAACTTTTGTAACTGTTGATAAACCTGTCAACTTAGATGCATCACTGCTCACATTACCTAGGACTATTCCTGTCTCTAAAGAGGGAGGGAATATATTTGCCTTAATACCCACTTTTTTTGCCATTTCAGGTTCCCAGTCTCTTCTGTTTAACGAGTAGATACCTGTGGTTCCACCATTGCTTGGGTCAGTTGATATAACCCCACTTAGCTTTGCTAATACCCAATCTCCTATCATAGAGACCGAATCTACTTTTTCGTAAATGTCAGGTTTGTTGTTTTTTAACCACATGATTCTAGGCAGTGCACCCAGAGCAAAAGTTTGACCAGAAGTTTTGTAAAACTCCTCCTCTATACCCTCATACTGCTCTTTTAAAAAACTTACCTCTTTGTTGGCCCTAGCATCTACATTGGCAACACCCCAAATAGCTTCACCCTCTGCATCATAAAGGACAATCCCCTCACGCATACTCGTAGCACCCACACCAACAATATCACTACCCTCTAGCTTGGCTTGATGCAGTGCCTCTTTTATACACCAGATAACTAAATCCCAATTCTTTTGTGTATCAAAGGTCATACTGTTAGGTACACCCTCTTCTTCAATGTGTATCCACTCTTTTTGAGCCACAGCTATTTGACGACCAAGGGTATCAAATATCACCGCCCGAACCGAACCTGTTCCTGCATCTATTGCCATGAGGTATTGCATATGTAACTCCTACTTTTTGAGCCTTACGGCATATATTTTGTTTCTACTTAAGCTCCCCTATGTGGTACCTTGGGAAACATACCCTACTTTAACTTCGCTTGTTCTAGTTCCCAGTACTCCATGTCGAAACTATCTGCTGTAGAGATGCTTTTGTAACCACCTAGTTTATCTGCTCGTAAGACTGCCATCATAGTGTGTTCTACCACATCGTTAATAACCTCAGCCTCTTTTTGGGTCTTACCAAAAGTGATGACTCCGAAATCTTTAATCACTGCATACTTAGGGTTAGTGTCTAGCATGATTTCATCTTTTTTATACGCATTAAAATAGGTTTCATACGCCACTTTAAAATGTTTTAGGGCATCATCTACATCATTGTATTCTACAACTAAAGGTACTCTTTTTGTACGTATTATGTGTTCGGGTGTTAAGACTCCACGTGTTACCTTGGCTCTAAGATCATCTTGCGATGCATAGTGCAATGCCAATGGTGTTTGGTTAATGTGCATAAACTTACTAATATTTAAATCTTCTACATAAAAGTCTTTTATCTCTACTTCATTAAATAATACCGACGCTTTTTTTTCTAAAAACTCCTCTGCTACAGTGACGGCATCTATCATTTTGTCATACGACTTTTTAGCATCATTGTCAAAAGTGAAAATACCGTGATTGTGTAAGATAACCCCCTCACAACTCTCCCAGTCAAACGCTCCTTGTGTCATCTCATAAATCTTTTGTGCCAAAATAAATCCAGGCATTACATAAGGAATAATTAAAAAGTTAGGAAAAAGTTCATCGATAAGCTTCAAACCATTTTTAGAGTTAGAGATAGTCACTATAGCATCTGCATGCGTATGGTCAACTACCTTAAAAGGGATAATCGCATGCAAGATAGCCTCTACCGAAGGGTTTGGTGCATCTGCGTTTGTCATCGCTGCTTTTTGCTGTGCTACCATCTCGCTGTCACTCAGACTCTCTAGCTTTGCCATGGCTAAAAGTGTAGACATTTTAACAGGAGAAAAGCCCTCAGCCTTAATGCTAACCAAGTCCCAGCCACTCCCCTTGACATACAGTATCTCTTCGCCATCCACTCTACTCTTCACCGAAGTATTGCCTCCTCCATGAAGTACAAGTTCATCGCTACGTCCTAAGAGGTTAGAGCTATAGACTCGTAGTGCCAAGTCATCTGTATAGGCTAATGCCTCTGTGTCATTCCATAAGTTTTGCATTAGGCTAAAACTTCCAGCTCATCTGAATACTTATGTTCACAGTAAGGTTCATAACTTGACTTGTAAACCGCATAGTGAGCTGAAGCTTTATGTCCATCTAGTGCCGCTTCATTTTCCCAACTCTCATACGCCATAAATTTTCTAGGGTTGTTCTCATACTGGAATATCTCATAAAAAATCACCCCAGCTTCTGCCTTACTAGGTGCAACCATCGCAGACAGTAACTCTTTCATCTTCTCTTCACTACCCTCTTTTGCTATAAATGTTACACGTTTTGTTATTGTCATGTTATCTCCTTAAAGTTATTATTATGCTGTATTGATTTTAACATAACTTGTAATCTTTCTACTTTTAGTCTTTACCTTTATTTATGGATAATCGCCTCAATACACTTGTTCACACAATCTCACTCACAACAGCCCCTCCATACTCTTTAGCATTATCTGTAATTGAACTATGCACCAAATACCCTAATATTTACTCAATTATGTTATAATTTTTTAAATACGTTAATTTGGATAATAAATGAAAAAACTAATTTTACTTGGATTGATTACATTACTGACTTTTACTCATGCGAAAATGGTTGATGGTATTGCTCTTATTGTTGAGGGAGAAGCTATCACTACTGCTGAGATACGTGCGATTAAAAAACAGTTACGTGTCAGCAAAAGCGATGCTATTGATCTACTTATTCAAGATAGATTGCAAAAAGCCGCGATGAAAGATATTGCTGTATCTGAAGATGAGGTTGATGAAAAAGTAAAAAAGATAGCGACGCAAAACAAAATTAGTATTAAAAAAATGCAAAAAGTTCTAAAGAAAAGAGGTACTTCTTGGACAAAGTATAGAGCTTCTATTAAAGAGTCTATTAAAAAAGAGCGTTTCTACAGAACAAAAGTAATCTCTACAATCTCTGAACCTACAGAGGACCAACTCAAGATTTTTTATAAAAATCATAAAAAAGAGTTTACTATACCTTCAAGTATAAAAGTTATAGAGTACTCTTCAAAATCAGAGAAGTCTCTCACTAAATTTCTCCAAACTAAAAAGAGAAAAAATGTAAAACGTCGTACTATTAAGAAATATACTAAAAAACTAGACCCCACAATGCTTAGTACACTTTTACGAACACCAAAAGGTTCATTCACACGCTCTTTTAATGCTGGAGACAAATACATCTCCTATAAAGTTCTCTCTACGCATGGTAAAGTAAATATGCCTTTTAAATCATCTAAAGATGTGGTTGCCTCAAGATGGAGACAACAACAACAGAGTAAAGCACTTAAAGACTATTTTCAAAAAATGAAAACTAATGCAGATATTCAAGTAATTAGAAAGTAAGGAAAAAGATGGGTTTAAAATCTGACAAATGGATACGCGAGAAGTCAATAAATGAAGAGATGATTACTCCTTTTTGCGAAGGTTTAGTAGGAGAAGGTGTTGTAAGTTACGGCTTAAGCTCTTATGGCTACGACATACGTGTAACAGATGAGTTTAAAATTTTCACTAACATTAACGCAGAAGTGGTTGACCCAAAAGACTTTAATGAAAACAATGTGGTAGATTTTACAGGAGACGTCTGTATCGTACCTCCTAACTCTTTTGCCTTGGCAAGAACTGTAGAGTACTTTAAAATGCCTTCAGACACTTTAGCTATCTGTTTAGGTAAAAGCACCTATGCACGTTGTGGTATCATCGTAAATGTTACCCCTTTTGAACCAGGTTTTGAGGGACATATTACCATAGAGATATCAAACACAACCCCACTTCCTGCAAAAATATACGCCAACGAAGGCATCGCACAGGTACTCTTCTTACAAGGGGATGAACAGTGTGAAACAACGTACAGTGACAGAAAAGGTAAATACCAAAGTCAAACAGGTATTACACTTCCTAGGATTTTGAATAAAAGCTAAGCTACTAAGCTTTTCCAGTAAGTTACCTAACCGTAACTTTCCCCTATCCCTAAACTACAAATTAATCTACGATAGTGACGACTTCAGTCCCACGTAAAGATGTAAAATATTATACAAGTTTAAATAAGACTAAAATCATCACTTCCGATACTCAAATAAAATAAATTTTCTACTTCAAGAATCCAATTACCTTCTCATCAAGCAAGTCAGAACTAGAGATAAGCTCATCAAGAGCTTTTTTGAGTTCCTTATACTGCTTATCACTCTTTCTTTCAACTACCATAATTTGTTTAGATAAAGCGTTGTAATGTTTAGAAAATTCTCTAAGTTTTGTGAAGGTTCGCATGATATTTTTACTTACTGCTATAGCACTAGAACTATTGATAACAGTAGCCAACATATAAACTCCCTGCTCTGTAAAAGCATAAGGTAAGGCTCTAGTCTTAGAAAAACTTGTGGTACCAATTTGGCTCCGCAAAACTAGAAACTCTTCTTTTGTTACTACAAACATAAAGTCATCTTCATTAAAACGTTCAATATTTCTTTGAACTTGCCGTTTTAAATATTTTGTCTCAACATCATATAACTCAGCCAAATCCCTATCTAGCATCACTTGTTTACCTCGTAATGTCAAAATGTGAGAACTTATCTCGCCTTGAAGTACTAATTCATCCATAACACACTCCTACCTAAGATATAAAATTCTAACGTATATAATATGAAATTGACAAAAGTATATCAAATTGTCATATTTTTAAATTTTCTATATGCACTACACAAACATTCCAAAATACTCATGGTAGTGACGACTTCAGTCCCACGTAAAGATGTAAAATATTATGCAAGTTTAAATGAGACTGAAATCATCACTTCCGATACTCAAATAAAATAACTTTTTATGGTAAATAACCCACACTTACAAGTACTTCTTCTTTCACATAGGCGAAATTTAGGTAAACTTATACTCTTTTATTCACAAATGTGTTACAATGCCAAAAATTGCTATATATATAAAGTAAGGTACTAATGAAAAATTTAATTATTGTCGAATCACCAGCTAAAGCACGTACTATTACAAACTTTTTAAGTAAAGAGTACAAAGTTATTGCTTCTAAAGGGCATATCCGTGACCTTCCTAAGAGTACCTTTGGGATTACTCTTGATGATGAAACAGGTGACCTTATACCTAAATACTCTATCCCTAGAGATGTCAATCCTACAGTTAAAGAGTTGAAGAAACTTGCAAAACAAGCCGAAACTGTCTTTATCGCGACCGATGAGGATCGCGAGGGAGAAGCCATTGGGTATCATATAGCAAAAGCCATAGGTAAAGAGCCTACAGAGCTTCCACGTATTGTATTTCATGAAATTACTAAAACTGCCATACAACATGCATTAGATAATCCACGTAAGGTAGATATGGACTCTGTAGATGCTCAACAGACACGTAGACTGCTTGACCGTATTGTTGGGTATAAACTCTCTCCTCTACTTGCTAGTAAAATACAAAAAGGTTTAAGTGCAGGAAGAGTACAGAGCTCTACACTTAAAATCGTTATAGAGAGAGAGCGTGAAATCAAAGCATTTAATCCAGAAGAGTTCTGGACCATAGATGCACTTTTTCAAAAAAACATAGAGGCTTCTATTTACGACTATAATGGACTGAAAATAGACAAGTTAACTATTAAGACCGAAGCGGATGCAACAGAGATAGTTACTGCTGCAAATGGTGAATCTTTCATCGTTGCTTCTATCGATAAAACAAAAAGAAAAACTAAGACACCACCTCCATTTATGACATCAACACTTCAACAAGCTGCTTCTACGCAACTAGGGTTTTCACCAAAGAAAACGATGATGGTAGCACAGAAGCTTTACGAGGGTGTAAAGACAGACCAAGGAACGATGGGTGTAATTACCTATATGAGAACTGATTCTATGAACCTTGCTAAAGAGGCTGTAGAGTCTGCTCGTGAATATATTAAAAATCATTATGGAGACAAATACCTTCCAAATAAGCCTAAAAGCCATGTAACAAAGTCTAAAGGGGCGCAGGAAGCCCATGAAGCTATCCGTCCTACAATAGTCAGCTTTGATGCAAAAATGGCAGCAGACTACCTCTCAGTAGATGAATTAAAACTCTATAGACTTATCTATAACCGTTTTTTAGCCTGTCAAATGACAGAAGCAGAGCTAGAGTCACAAAGCATCATGTTTAAGGGTGACAAGTGTACCTTTAAGGCCAGTGGTAGAAAACTTCTTTTTGATGGTTTCTACAAAGTTACAGGACATGGTGACAAAGATAAACTTCTACCAGACCTTACAAAAGGTCAAGCCGTTAGTATGGACGAAATCAAACAAGAGCAACACTTTACAGAGCCTCCTCCACGCTATAATGAAGCGAGTCTTATTAAAAAACTAGAATCTTTAGGTATTGGTCGTCCAAGTACGTATGCACCAACAGTCACGACGCTTCAAACACGTAAATACATAGAGTTAGAGAAGAAGCGTATTCATCCAACAGAGATAGCCTTTACGGTTATAGAGATGCTTGAAGCTCACTTTCCAGAGATTGTTGACAGTGGATTTACTGCAAATATGGAAGAGACTTTAGATGAAGTAGCTGAAGGTACAACGCACTGGCAAACCATACTGAAAGAATTTTACACACCTTTTTTACAAAAAGTAGAAGAGGGAAAGAAAAATATTAAGAGCCTTAAAGTAGCAATACCAACAGGAGAATTTTGTCCTAAATGTGAGTCAGAGCTTCTTTTACGTAAAGGACGCTATGGTGAGTTTATCGCTTGTAGTAACTTTCCCAAATGTAAATATACCAAGAACACTGATGGCACAGAAGTAGAACAACCTGAAGAGACTGATGAGAAATGTGAAAAATGTGGTTCAATGATGGTAATAAAGAACTCAAAAAGAGGAAAGTTTCTTGCATGTTCTGCTTACCCTAAATGTAAAAATGCTAAGTCCCTTGAACCAGCAAAAGAGCTGACTGTTCCTTGTCCTGAATGTGGAGGAAAACTTCAAGAGAGAGAAGGTAAACGTGGTAAATTCTTTGGTTGTGTTAATTATCCTAAGTGTAAATTTATTGCAAACTTTGAACCTATAGATAAAAAGTGTCCAGAGTGTGACTATACTATGGGGAAAAAGAGCCTTAAGAGTGGTGATGTTTATGAGTGTTTTAAGTGTAAACACAAAGTTGAAGTAGCTAAGTAGTTTGATGAAACAGATATTTTTATGTGCAATTAATAACATACTTAGTGGAACCTGTCAGGAGGATTGTAAATTCTGTACACAAAGTGTACGCTATCATGCCGATATAGAACGTTACAACTACAAAAATATAGACCAAATAGTCTCAGAAGCTAAACAGGCAAAAGAGGTAGGAGCATTAGGATACTGTCTTGTCACAGCGGGTAAAGGTCTTGATGACAAGAAAGTTGATTTTGTAGCACGTGCAGCAGTGGCTATCAAGGCAGAAGTAGAAGGATTAAACCTTATTGCCTGTAATGGTACAGCAACAAAAGAGCAACTGCTTTACTTAAAAAAGCATGGTATTGACAGTTACAACCATAATTTAGAGACATCAGAACGTTACTACTCAGAGATTTGTCAAACACATACATGGAGTGAAAGATACACAACATGTGAAAATGTTAAGTCAACAGGTTTAGCACTCTGTTGTGGTGGAATATTTGGCATGGGTGAGACTAACAAGGACAGAGATGACTTACTTGAAGCTATTGCTTCACTTCAGCCTGAATCAACACCTCTTAACTTTTATCACCCTAACCCTGCTCTTCCTATTAAGATACGAAACATTAACAGGGATGAAGCGTTAACGATTATTGAAAAAGCACGTAAGCTCATAGGTAAAGAGGCACTTCTTATGGTAGCAGGAGGAAGAGAGCTTCTCTTTAGTGGTCATGAAAACCTTATGTTTGAGGCAGGCTCAAATGCTATGGTTATAGGTGACTATCTTACGACATCAGGTATCAGACCTAAAAAAGATCAACGTATGTTGGAAAAATTTGGTTATGAGGTAGCTACTAGCTGTGATACACACTAACATTACCCTCATACTAACCCTATCTTTGCTCATTTGGGGTAGCCCTTTCGTCTCAAAGCTCTTACGCATACCAACACCTCCTGTAGAGATTATTTTAGGCTCTATCGTTGCATATATGGGCTTTATAGGACATAATCAATACTTTGAACTTATTGCAGAAGTTGGTTTTTTGTATCTTATGTTTTTAGCAGGGATGGAGGTAGATTTAAAGCAGATTACAAGAAGTCCAAAGATTGTAATTAAAAAATCTATACTATTCTTAGCTTTTATGACAATGTTCTCTATTATATTTGGTCTCATATTTAGTCTTAATATGATTATTATTATCTCTATGCCTCTAATCTCTATCGGTATCTTAGCTTCACTCTCTAAAAGTTATGGTAAAGACCAAGCATGGATACAACTGGCTTTCATAGCCGGTGTCTTAGGAGAAGTAATTAGTATAGCCGTATTGACTGTCTTTGATGCTGCGAGCAGTACAGGACTCAATATAGAACTCCTAGAAAAGATTGGTTTTCTTCTGGTCTTTATAGTCTCTGTCTATCTACTCTACCGCTTACTTCATCTTCTTTTTTGGTGGTTACCCGAACTTAAACAAACCCTTGTACCAAAGTTTGATACTTCAGATCAAGATATACGCCTTGCTATGGCTCTCTTCTTCATTATGATAGCAGTTTCACTCTCTTTAGAGCTTGAGCTTGCATTGGGGGCATTTATAGCGGGAATAGCGATATCAGCATTTTTCCATCATGAAAAGAAGCTAGAAGAGAAGATGTCAAGTCTTGGATTTGGATTTTTAGTTCCACTGTTTTTTATTCATATAGGAGCATCTTTTGATTTAAATTCACTTACAGAAGATGGTGTAGTTGCCGGTGCAATACTTATTACATTTCTTATGATTTTATCTAGGGTATTAGCAGCAATAGTACTTAAAGGGATTAGTGGTTCAAGAGATGCTTTACTTGTAGCTTTGTCACTCTCCATGCCTTTAACACTTATCGTAGCTGTTGCTACTATTGGTTACGAAACTAAACTCATAAGTATTTTAAGTTATTATCAACTTATTTTAGCAAGTATTTTTGAGATATTGGTTTCAATGATTATTATAAAAATGCTATATGTAAAGAAGATAAAAGAGGATTAATCCTCTTTATCCATCTCTAAAACAGCAGCTTCATACTCTCTATCTGCAGCCTCTTTTGCTTCAAGTGCATCACGAGTTGTATTAATATCAGCAACCCTTAATCGGATAATTTCTTGTTCTGTCAACACTTTCTCAACCGTAGTATTTGTTTCTATTTTAGCCACAGCTTCTTCAGTAATAATAGCCTTCTTAGGTTCTACTTTTACCTTTTCTTTGACAACCTTAGTAACTTGCTTCTTAGGTGGAGTTACAGATTTAACTTTCTTTTCTACTGGCTTTACTATGGGTTTTGATTTTGGTTTCTCTTTGACAACCTTGACAATTTTTTCAGCCTTAACTTCTTTTGCTTTAACTTTTTTTTCTACTGGTTTTACTATAGGTTTTGGCTTCTCTTTGACAACATTTACAGCTTTAACTTTCTTTGGCTCCTGTTTAGGTTTTTGCTTAACAACATTCACTTTTTTATCTCTTATTGGTGCATGTTTATTTAACTCTTTTAAATCAGAAAATAACACATCATTATCTTGATCTATTTTCTTAAGATTTTTACCTACATCAAATGGATTCTCAGAGGCATTGACACTTACACATAACAACACAGCTGCTACTAAATACTGTTTCATTCTCTACTCCTTAGGTTCTAACTGCTTTAATTCAAAATACTCTTTTTGAAGTTCCTGATTATCTAACTTCAATCTTTTCTCTTCTTTGACTAAAAGGTCTTTTTTTACTTCTAGATGATTCAATACTGTCAATGAATTCTCTCCATAAATTAACACTCCTACATAGATTCCAAAAGGAAGAATACTTAATGTTGTCACTAAAAGAGCTTTGAGTGACAATCCTGCAATAGTGACTACATTTTGTTTCTTTGCCAACTATTTTCTTCCTTTGCTTCAGACTATTTTTTAAACAGTGATGCACCTAAATACTCAAACTGCCCAAGCTCTGCTTCAATACTTAAGAGTCTGTTATATTTAGCTATTCTATCAGATCTTGCTGTTGAACCTGTTTTAATCTCACCCGTGTTAAGTGCTACAGCAAAGTCTGCAATGAAAGTATCTTCACTCTCTCCTGAACGGTGACTCATTACACATGTGTAACCACTTCTTTGTGCAAGTCTTACTGTTTGCATTGTCTCAGACACAGTACCAATTTGGTTAGGTTTAATCAAAATAGAGTTTCCTATACCTTTTTCAATACCCTCTGCTAAAATAGAAACATTTGTTACAAACAAGTCATCACCTACAAGTTGTACTTTATCTCCAAGTACCTCTGTATGCTCTTTCCAACCTGCCCAATCATCTTCACTTAAGCCATCCTCTATAGAAACAATAGGGTACTTCTCACACATATCAGCATAATACGCTGTTAACTCCGAAGAGGTCAACTCTCTGTTTTCAGACTTAAGTACATATTTACCTTCATCATTGATAAGTTCAGATGCAGCTACATCAAGAGCAATAGCAATCTGCTCACCAGCTTTGTATCCAGCTGATTCAATTGCTTTCATAATAACTTCAAGAGGTTCTTCATTGCTACTTAGGTTAGGAGCAAATCCTCCTTCATCACCTACTGCTGTACTCTCACCCATACCATCAATAATCTTTTTAAGATGATGGTACACTTCAGCACATGCCCAGAATCCTTCTGAGAACCTGTCAAAACCTACAGGTAAAATCATGTACTCTTGAAAGTCAACTGAGTTGTTTGCGTGCTCTCCACCATTGATGATATTTAACATTGGTACAGGCATAACCACAGCATTGGCACCACCAAGGTAACGATACAATGGCACACCTAAACTTTGTGCTGCTACACGAGCTACAGCCATAGAGACACCAAGTACTGCATTAGCACCTAAATTTCCATAGTTTTCTGTACCATCTACCTCTTTCATAGTAAGGTCAATCTCTGCTTGATTAAATGGACTAAGACCTACTAAAGCATCACAGATAGCACCATTTACATTTTCACAAGCTTGAAGTACACCTTTACCCATGTAATGCTCACCACCATCACGTAACTCTAGTGCTTCACGCTTACCTGTACTCGCTCCACTAGGTACAATAGCACTAGCCGTAGTACCATCACTTAAACTTACAGTTGCACGTACTGTCGGGTTTCCTCTACTATCCATCACCTGATCAGCCACAATTTCATCAATAAAAATCATCTATTTCCTTTTTATATTTTAGTTTTATATAATATTTTATCTAAATTTACCCTATACCTAAATAAGTAGTTTATTTAAAAACTCTTTTAAATATAGCATCTACATTTTTAGTATAATAATCAAAGTTAAAGCACTCTCTTATCTGCTCTTCACTTAATGATTCTCTTAACTCTTCATCCTCTAAAAGGTGCATAAGGTATAGGCTCTCTCCATCTTCATTTGTACTCTTCTCACCTGCTTGAATCTTCTCCCATACTTTCATTGCGTTTCTTTGAACAATACGGTATGCATCTTCTCTACTTACACCTTTAAGAGGGAGTTCAAGAAGTACTCTTTGAGAAAACACTAAACCACCGGTTAAGTTTAAGTTTTTCATCATATTCTCAGGCATGACCGTTAGGTTAGCAATAACATTGTTCATGCGGTGCATCATAAAGTTAGTGGTTATAAATGCATCTGGTAACCAAAATCTCTCTGTTGACGAGTGTGAGATGTCTCTCTCGTGCCATAGTGCTACATTCTCCATAGCTGGTGTTACACAAGTTCGAATGATACGTGCAAGCCCTGTGATGTTTTCTGTTAAAATCGGGTTTCTTTTATGTGGCATAGCAGAAGAGCCTTTTTGACCTTTTGCAAAAAACTCCTCAGCTTCATACACTTCTGTTCTTTGTAAGTGTCTCACTTGTACAGCAAACTTCTCTACTGAAGAAGCCATTAGTGCTAATGTCGTTGCTAGTCTTGCGTATCTGTCACGGTGAACTACTTGATTTGAACAAGGCTCAGGCTTTAAACCTAATTCAGCCATTGCATACTCTTCAAGCTCTAGTGGTGCATGTGCAAAGTTACCCATAGCACCAGAGATTTGTCCTACTGCAATGACATCCATTGTCTGCTCTAAGTTCCTTAAGTGTCTAGCCATCTCATCGTACCAAACTGCTAAAGTCAAACCAAAGGTAATAGGCTCTCCATGAATACCATGTGAACGTCCTACCATCAAAGTCATCTTGTGTTCTACTGCACGTTTCTTAATAGACTCCATAAGCATTTTCGTATCACTAATAATAATTTCTAGTGATGCTTTCATTTGAAGTGCAACACCTGTGTCAACTGCATCGGAAGAGGTCATACCATAGTGAAACCATCTTGACTCATCACCCAAACTTTCACTCACAGATGTTGTAAATGCAATTAAGTCATGTCTAGTAATCGCTTCTATCTCTTCTATTCTCTCTACTGAAAAAGTAGCATTTTTAACAATCTTTTCGCAATCATCATCAGGGATAAGCCCTAACTTATTCCATGCCTTAACTGCTGCTTTTTCAACTTCAAGCCATGCTGCATATCTTGCTTCTTGTGTCCAATGTTTTGTCATCTCTTCTCTAGCGTATCTTTCAACCATTTTCTATCCTATCCTTTGGGAGTCAGGTACTAACGATAAATCACTTTGTGACATATCATTAATAGCAGACCCCTATATTTTATGATAGAATTCTATCCTAAAAGCTGTTATACAAAGGTGAAAGAATCATGCCATTCGTGAAAGAAAAATACTACATAGAAGAGGAAATCATTGCTTTTCTTTATGTAATGCATACCCTTAATTTTACACAAGGTCAGGCTCAAAGACATATTGCAAAAGGTCGTTTACTCATAGATGGCATCTCTATGACTTACACAGGTCAAAAGATACAAGGTCCAGTAGAGATGGTTTTTTTTAAAGCAAAAGGCAAGGGGAAGTCCCCTACTTTTCATAACAAGGATTTTATGGTTTTTGAAAAACCCTCAGGTGTACTGGTTCATCCTAACACTATGTCAACACCCTACTCCATGCTTGACGAAGTAAGAACTGTTGCAGGTGACAATGCCAATTCTACACATAGGATTGACATGGAGACATCAGGATTACTACTTGCAAGTAAGCACAAAAAAGCCGAGTCATACTTAAAAGGTGCATTTGAATCACGTGCAATTAAGAAGTCTTATCTTGCATGGGTTGACGGTAAAATTACAGAACCGTTTACAAGTAAAGAGTCTATTAGTGTCAACAAAGGTGGCTATGAGACAACCAAACATAAAGTCTTTATAGACAAAGAGGGTAAAGCTTCGCATACAGACTTCGTCCCCTTAGAGTACGATGAAGTGTTGGATGCCTCTTTAGTTGCTTGTTACCCTCATACAGGAAGAACCCATCAAATACGTATACATTTGTTTCACGTGAAACATCCTATATTGGGTGATCCTATTTATGGTGCATCTTATGAAGCATCTAATGACTACCTAGACCTCGTTCAAACTCCTGAAAATAGGCTCATAGAACATGGGGCATCAAGACTTATGCTTCATGCTCAAAGCTTAAAATTCAACTATGGCTCAATGTTTTATATAGAAAGTAAAAGTAATTTTAAAGCGATGAAGTGTCTAATTTGTAGCAAAGAGAAAAGAGTGTTTAACAAAAACTAAAGGGCAAAGTAAAGGGGTAGTGAAAAGAAACTTACTTCTCTTCATCACTACGCGAATCATAAATAATCCACCCTACTCCTACCCCCGCAACTAATACGATAAATCCTAACATAAAAAGTTCTAAAGCTGGCATATTATATTTCTCCTTCCAATTCTTGTTCTCTGAGCTGACCACAGGCAGCCGATATATCTAAGCCTTTTGACTCACGAATAGTACAGTGTAAACCTCTTACTGTCAAGTACTCTTGAAATGCTTTCATCTCTTTTAAGGAAGGACGCTTAAACTCTGTTCCTCCATAAGGATTAAAGTAAATCAAATTAACTTTTGCTTTAATCCCGTTAAGCAGACTCAAGAGTTTCTTTGCTGCTGATATGTCATCGTTGACATCTTTAATGACAAGGTATTCAAACATAACTCTCTTTCTATCGTTGACAGGAAAGTTCTTCACAGCATCTATAATAGACTGTATATTATATGCTTTGTTAATAGGCATTAACTGTTGTCTTAACACATCATCAACTGCATGTAGAGAGATAGCCAAGTTAATACCTAACTCCATCTTTCCTAACTTCTCTATCTTAGAGCTTAACCCTGAAGTTGAGATAGTTTGACGATGAGTAGCAATAGCCATCCCCTCAGGGTCTGCAAATATTTTAACAGATTTAACCACAGCATCTAAGTTGTCAAGTGGTTCACCCATACCCATATAGACAATATTGACACGTCGGTTGGCATCTATACTGTTGTCTTTTTTTATCATACGTAACTGTTCTGTAATTTCACCTGCTGTCAAGTTACGCATAAAGCCACCCTTTGCAGTCAAACAAAAGGCACACCCTACCTTGCACCCTACTTGAGAAGAGATACAGACTGTATAGCGTTCCTGATGCTTTACAGAGCCATCTTCATGATACTCCTTCTCTTTCATAAGAAGTAAGACAGCTTCGACCGTATGACCATCATGAAGTTCAAATAGATACTTACGACTTCCATCTCTACTCTCTTGTACAGTAAGCGTTTTAAGTGGAGTAAGTGTATATTCTGCTGCTAATGCTTCACGCATCTGTTTTGGAAGATTTTTCATCTGTTCAAAATCATCTACATACTTATGATAAATCCATCCCCAAATCTGTTTAACACGAAAAGCTGGTTTTATCAATTGAGTTAATTCTTCTTTGGTTAAATCTTGTATTATTTTTTTCATTTTATCTCTTTCTAAACTGCCCTTTTTGCAAACTAAGATGTAGGGTCACAGATTTAATTTCTTTCAGAAATGCAACCAATGACCCTAGCACAGTTCTACTTGCTAAAAAGTTTTTCATTTATATGCTCTGTGAGCTTAATCATTGCTTCTTTTTGGTTTTTTAAAAAATCTTTATGTGCATTCTCATCACAATAATTAGTGACTATAAAAATACCACCTGCCGAGACACCAAATGTTTGAGCTACTTTCAAAACAGCATAATATTCCATGTTTTCCAAATGGATATTTTGTGCCAGATAATATTTACCTAAACTTTTATCTGTAGTTATATAGTTAGATGAATTCACAAGTGTTTCACGTGAAACATCTTGGGCTGTAGAGACTACATTGTCTATAGGCGTATATGAACCCTCTGTAAAAAAACTATTTTCTATGTTACTTGCTGTCTTTGACTCTACAATATCAAAAATCTTTTTTTCACCATACGAACCAGCTGTTCCAACAAATAAGATAAACTTTGGTTTTTCACTTATACATAATTTTGTTAAGTTAATCGCTACTTCCATCATGCCAATACCTACAGGTTGAGCAAAGTCAAACTGTTCGCTTCTACCTGCACATACGATGTAGGATTTATCTTCTTTCATTATATTCTCACTGGAATACGGTTTTCTCTAAGGTAGCGTTTTAAGTCCATAATGTCTATCTCTCTAAAATGAAATATCGAAGCTGCCAATGCTGCATCTGCATTCCCCAAAGTAAATGCCTCTTCTATGTGTTGCATTGTCCCTGCTCCACCTGAAGCAATAACAGGGATGTTCACTTCTTCGCCGATCCGTCTGTTAAGATTATTATCAAACCCTGCTTTTGTACCATCTGCATCCATAGAAGTTACAAGTAGCTCTCCTGCTCCTCTATTGTAAGCTTCTCTTGCCCACTCTAGTGCATCTATCCCTGTATCGTTTCGTCCACCATGGGTAAAGATATTCCATTTGTCTTCCGAAACCCTTTTTGCATCAATAGCCACAACCATACATTGTGAACCAAAACGCTTTGCACCCTCTTCTATAAAGGCTGGTTTTTTTATGGCTGCTGAGTTAATGCTTACTTTGTCACATCCAACATTGAGCAGATTGTAAATATCTGAAAGTTCTCTTATACCTCCACCAACAGTCAGGGGTATAAAAACCTCTTTTGCCACTTGCTTCACTACATCTACTATAGTATCTCTTCCTTCATGCGTAGCACCGATGTCAAGAAAAGTGATTTCATCTGCACCCTCCTCATTGTAACGGTATGCCACTTCTACAGGATCTCCTGCATCACGTAAACCTACAAAATTCACACCTTTTACTACCCGTCCATTGTTTACATCAAGACAAGGTATAATACGTTTCGCAAAATAATCCATTAATAGTCCATTTTATCTTATTTTTATGGTAGAATTATACAAAAATTATCCCAAACAAGGGATTAGTATAGAGTATAAAGGTAGATTATAGTATGATTGTTGAAAATTTAGCCGAATTTGCATCTAAGAAATTTGGACAAAACTTTTTAAAAAATGATGTTTATCTACACAAAATCATCCAAGCGATGCCCAATGACAACCTAAAAGTTGCAGAAATTGGACCTGGCTTAGGTGATTTAACCAAGGAACTCTTAGGAGTTCGAAATGTCACAGCATTTGAGGTTGACAAAAGATTATGTGAGCATCTTAACAATGAATTTGAAACGTCTATCCACGACGGTCGTTTCGAGCTTCGCTGTGGAGATGTGCTTGAGCGTTGGGAGTCAGGAAGCCTACTAAATGAGCCTTATCATTTAGTAGCTAACCTACCCTACTATATCGCGACCAATATCATCTTAAAAGCATTTAAAGATGAGCATTGCCAAAGTATTTTGGTAATGGTTCAAAAAGAAGTAGCCGTTAAGTTTTCGGCGGAAGTAAAGCAAAAAGAGTTTTCGGCTCTCTCTGTTCTTGCTTCAACTGTAGGAAAAGCAACCCTATGTTTCGAGGTTGAGCCCGAAGCATTTGTACCACCTCCTAACGTAACTTCTGCCGTGCTTTTAATAGAAAAAGAGAAGTCACAAGATGACGAAAAATTTGAAACATTTTTAAAAATTGCTTTTGCTCAACCACGCAAAAAGCTTTCTAAAAATCTTTCAACTAATTTTTCTAAAGATATTGTAAGTCAAACTTTTGAAAAGTTGGAGATTAACTCTAACTTACGACCTCATGAAGCTGGGACATCTATTTATCATCACATATATAATGAACTTAAAGGTAACTTAGATGGAAAACAACAATCAAAACAACGAAAAGTCTCAAAATCAAGAGCAAAAAACACAAACGACACCTCAAAGAGAGCGTCGTCCTAACCCACATAGACAAAATAATACACAAAGTCAAAACAGACCAAGTAACCCAAACAGCCATAATAAGCCAAACCCAAATAGAAAACCAAACCCTAATCAAAATAAAGCACCCAATGGGAATGTTCAAGACCCAGAGTCACCAAATGGGAATAGAAAACCAAACCCTAACCAAAATAGAAATAGAAACAAACCAAACAATAAACCACAAACTAATAAGCCTCAGTCTAATAAGCCAGGAAATAAACCTAATCATAACCGTAATGCTCCAACAAATAAAAATGGTAATAAGGGTAGAGGAAAACGCAAAAATGTTACTACTGTAAATGATACTATGAGAGCTTCTATAGAGGAGAATGCTCGTGTAAAAGATGCTACCATGAATCCATGGAAGCAGATAGACATGGCAAGTAAAGGTAAAATTCGTTTTACTCCTCTTGGAGGACTAGGTGAAATTGGTGGGAACATGGCTGTACTTGAAACAGAAGATACAGCAATTATCATTGATGTAGGGATGAGCTTTCCTGATGAGACAATGCATGGAGTAGATATTTTAGTTCCTGATTTCTCTTACCTTCATGCCATTAAGCACAAGATCAAAGCAATTGTTATTACTCACGGTCATGAAGACCACATTGGAGCGATGCCTTACCTCTTTAAAGAGTTAAAATTTCCTATTTATGCAACACCATTAGCACTGGCAATGATAGAGAACAAGTTTAATGAGCATGGTCTCAAAGGAGATACAAAATACTTTAACTTTGTGACACTAAGAAAACAGTATGCTATAGGTGATATACAAATAGAGTGGTTACATAATACCCACTCAATTATTGATGCATGTTCACTGGCTATTGAGACTCCAGCAGGGACACTTATTCATACGGCTGACTTTAAAATAGACCATACACCTGTTGATGGCTACACTATGGACTTACACCGTTATGCATATTATGGAGCAAAAGGTGTACTTTGTCTCTTCTCTGACTCAACAAACTCACACAATCCAGGTTTTACAAAGAGTGAAACTGTTGTAGGAAGAACTTTTGATACACTCTTTGACCTTGCAAAAGGAAGAGTGATTATGTCAACATTCTCTTCAAATGTTCACCGTATTTACCAAGCGATGGATAGAGGAGTAAAACATGGAAGAAAGATTTGTGTAATTGGTCGTTCTATGGAGCGTAATGTTGAGACAAACAGAGCTTTAGGTTTTGTAGATATTGACGATAGACACTTTATTGAAGTTCATGAAGTACCTAAGTACTCTGACAATGAAATACTCATAGTTACTACAGGTTCACAAGGTGAGACTATGGCTGCACTAAACCGTATGGCTACAGATGAGCACCGCCACATTAAACTTAAGCCTTCAGATACAGTCATTATCTCTGCTTCTGCAATTCCTGGGAATGAAGCTTCTGTCTCTGGTCTTATGAATAAACTTGTAAAAATTGGTGTAACCGTACGTTACAAAGAGTTTGCAGATATTCATGTTTCTGGTCACGCAGCACAAGAGGAACAAAAACTCATTTTAAGACTTATTCAACCTAAGTTCTTCTTACCTGTACATGGTGAATACAACCATATTGCAAAGCATGCAAAAACCGCTGTTGCCTGTGGTGTAGATGAGAGAAATATCTTACTTATGAGTGATGGAGATCAAGTAGAGATAACACCTAAGTATCTTAAAAAAGTTAAAACCGTTAAAACAGGTAAAACATATATAGATAATCAAAACAATATGACAATTGAAAGTGATGTTGTACTAGATAGACAAAAATTGGCTGAAGATGGTATTGTTACTGTGGTAGCACAGATTGCTCAAAGTAATCAAAAGGTTCTAGGTAAACCTGTGATTAGTACTCATGGTCTAGTGGCAGATAAAGATGATAAAAAGTTTGCTAAAGAGATAGAAGTACTTATTGAGACAATGCTTTTAAATATGAAACCTGAGGCACTTAAAGACCACAAACATATTGAAAATGAAATTAGAGGAAGTATTCGAAAACATGTAGTTCGTACAAAAAAGAGATACCCTCTTATTATCCCTACAATATTTATTGTATAAATCATAAGGAGTGCTTGGCACTCCTTATGTACATCAGTAACTCCCCTAACCTGCTCTATGCTATAATCATACGAAATTAAATACAAAGAAGTCCTATGGATCTTATTAAAATTGCACAAGAAACATTTCATATTGAGGCTGAAGCCTTAAATAAAGCTGCCAATAGACTTGATCAAAAATTTTTAGATGCCATAGAGCTTATTATAAATACTAAGGGCAAACTTATTATCACTGGTGTTGGTAAGTCTGGTCTAGTGGGTGCTAAAATGGCTGCTACTTTTGCGAGTACAGGAACATCTAGTTTTTTTCTACACCCTACTGAAGCACTACATGGTGACTTGGGAATGATAGGAAAAAAAGATACCCTCATAGCCATAAGTTCTAGTGGTGAGAGTGAAGAGTTGACAAAAATTCTTCCACACATTAAACGTTTTGATATACCTCTTATTGCTCTTACAGGAGACGAAAACTCATCACTTGCAAAATATGCAGATGTATTTCTTGATATCTCTGTAGAGAAAGAGGCTTGTCCACTCAATGTAGCTCCAACAGCTTCTACAACACTAACAATGGGCCTAGGTGACGCTTTAGCTGTCTCACTTATGAACAAAAGAGGATTTAAACAAGAAGACTTTGCTTCTTTCCACCCTGGTGGCTCTTTAGGAAAGAAACTTTTCATTAAAATTAAAGACTTAATGAGAACTAAGACATTACCTATTATAAACCATGACACTACACTTACAGAAGCGATATCTGTTATGAGCGAGGGAAAACTTGGCACGGTGCTTATCGTAAATGAAAAAGGAGCTCTTGCAGGGCTACTTAGTGATGGAGACTTAAGGCGTGCATTAATGCGAGAAGATTTTAATCTTAAACACTTAGCCATTGATTATGCAAACACCAAACCAACAAGTTACCATAATACAGAGCTACTTGCTTCAGAAGCCTTAGAGATATTAGAAGAGAGTCGAATACAACTCCTCCCTATTACCAATGTTGATCATAAAGTTATTGGAATACTACATATTCATGACTTAATAAATGCTGGTATTAAAAGTAAATAAAGATTGGATAAACATGAGATTAAATAAATATATTTCACACAACACAAAATATTCACGACGTGAAGCAGATAAATTAATTGAAGAAGGTGTAGTAACCCTTAACAAAAGGGTATTAAACGAATTTGGATACGAGGTAGAAGAGGATGATACTATTTATGTAAAAGGTAAAAGGATTCAACCTAGTAAGGAACTTACTATTATTGTATTTAATAAACCTAAAGGTTCTCTCGTTACAAAAAAAGATGACAGAGGACGAACCACGATTTACCATAAGCTTCCAGGTAAATTTAGACACTTTGTTCCTGTAGGTAGGCTCGACTATGCCTCTGAAGGACTTCTGCTCTTAACAGACACAGCAGAAGTAGCTACGGCTCTTATGGAGAGTCAACTAGACCGTACATATAACCTAAAAATAGATAAACCTATTACCCCTGAGATGCTTACTGCGATGAAAGAGGGTCTTGTTCTTGATGATGCTCGTGCAGGTGGACATGAAAAAAGTAAAATCTTCAGTATGGAGTTTGCACCTTTTGCACATTTTGAAATTCGTGCAGAAGGTAAAAACTTTTCTAAACTTAGGGTAACCATTACAGAGGGTAAAAACAGAGAGCTACGACGCTTTTTTGGTCACTTTGAAGCCAAGGTACTTGACCTAAAACGTATTGCTTTTGGAGGGATAGAACTCAACAACCTACCTACAAACAAAACACGTTACTTTACACGTAGAGAGTATGATGACGTACATCAATTTATGAAACGTAAAAGAGATAATGCAAGAGCTGATATCTACAATCAAGCAAATGCTAAAAAACAAGAAGAAGAGAATCAAAGAGAAAAAGCGTATCAAAAAAACAAAGCTCTGAAACAAAACAAATTTAACAAAAAAGATTAATTTTTGTTAAATTTTGCTATAAAGTACCGTCCCAAAACACTTAATGAAATGATAGGACAGTCTCATCTTTTAAATAAATCATCTTCTCTTAGAAAACTTATAGAATCTAACTCCCTACCCCACACTTTTTTTTATGGCCCTCCAGGATGTGGAAAAACTACACTAGCTAGAATCATAGCAACAGCATTAGATAAACCATTTTATGAGATGAATGCAACGACACTCAAAATAGAAGATTTACGTAACATATTTAAAACATATGAAAATGCTCTACAGAAACCACTTATATTTATTGATGAAGTTCACAGACTAAGTAAAAATCAACAAGAGGTACTTTTACCTTTTATGGAAAAGAATGCAGCACTTGTGGTAGGAGCATCAACAGAAAATCCTTACTATTCACTCACAGCTGCTATGCGTTCACGCTCTCACCTTTTTGAACTTGAAGCACTCAAAGAAGAGGAGATGACAAACTACCTAAAAAAAATCATCTCATTAGAAAACATCTCTTTAGAAGAAGGTGCAGAGGCATACCTTGTATTTTCAAGTAGTGGTGATGTAAGAGCTATGTTAAACCTACTGGAGAGTGCAAAGGTAGTGGCTACACCTATTAGATTAAATACACTTAAGCAAATAAGACCTCATGCCATGCAAGCAGGCAGTTCAGAGAGTGAAAGTCACTATGAGTTAACCTCTGCAATGATTAAGAGTATTAGAGGTTCTGATATAGATGCATCCATCTACTATCTGGCTAGACTCATTGATGGTGGAGAACCAGCTGAGTTCATTGCAAGACGTTTAGCTATACTAGCAAGTGAAGATATAGGTAATGCAAATCCCCCTGCTCTTAATCTAGCAAGCTCTACACTCAATATAGTAAAGCATATAGGTTATCCAGAAGCACGTATTTCACTCTCTCAATTAGTCATATATCTCGCCTCTTCACCAAAGTCAAATAGTGCTTATATGGCCATCAATCATGCATTACAAGCGATAAAAGAAGGTGAAATATACCCCATTCCTTCACATATTAAAACCCACGCCAAAACCTATGTTTATCCTCATGATTTTGGAGGATGGATAGAACAATCATACCTAAGTAAACCTCTACACTTTTACAAAACACAACAGATAGGATTTGAAAAAAAATTATTTCAGTGGCATGAAAAGATCACTACTATTAAAAATTAGCACATATTTGACACTTTAATTTGATATAATAAAACAAATTAATTTAGGAGAATAACATGAAAAAGAATATTAGAAAACCTCTTATTGCCGCAGCAATCTCTGTAGCCATGCTAGGAGGGTGTGCAAGTACACAGCCCGGTCTTGTAGAGAGTAGCAACAGTAATGCTACAGGTGGTGCACTGCTAGGAGCAATGGCTGGTGCTATAGTAGGAGCAAACTCTGGCAGTCACAGTGGGAGAAATGCTCTATTT
>JAYEHY010000125.1:0-8190 GCA_034659695.1 Campylobacterota bacterium
CCTTTTCTACGCAACTTATATATTAAAAATATTATTTCTTATTAAAATCATTTAAAGTTAATAGTTTATTCTATATAATTAAGACGTATTCAAAAAAGTTATTAACTATAATTAATATTTAAGGAGGAAGTATGAAACTAGGTTTCTTAGTTGACCTTAACCTGTGTATGGGTTGTAAAGGTTGTGAAATCGCTTGTAAAGTGGAGAATGAAGTACCACTTAGCTCTTGGCGTTTGCGTGTAAAATATATTGATATAGGGACATTCCCAGATACATCAAGATCATTTACACCTTTGCGTTGTAATCATTGTGAAAATGCACCATGTGAACGTATTTGTCCAGTATCTGCACTGCATTATTTGGAAAATGGTATTGTTAATATTGACAATGAAAGATGTATAGGTTGTGCGGGTTGTATGATGGCGTGTCCTTATGGGGCAATCTATATGGATCCAGAGACAAATACAGCAGATAAGTGTACGTATTGTGCTCACCGTATTGAGAGTGGTATGATGCCAGCTTGTGTTGTTGCTTGTCCTGTTGAGGCAAATATATTTGGTGATGTAGAAGATGACACAAGTCATATTTCACAATACATTATGCAACATCAAGGTTCTGTACAGGTAAGAAAACCTGGAAAGCATACAAATCCTAAACACTATTATGTTGGTGGTGGTACGTATACATTAGATCCACTTGCACATAAAAGAATTGAAGGATACAGTCTCTTTAATAATATTACACATCTTAAAGGACACCCTGGTGACCCAAATCGTAGTATATTAGATAGATTTACAGATCCTTTCAGTGGTAAGGAAGATTTAGATAACAGTAGTTTGTTAGCTTCTGAGATTGATAAAGTTGAGTCAGAGAGCCAAAAGGGAGGTCACTAAGATGGTAGAAAATACAATACATGCAACACAGGCGATTGTAACATTAGATGTTGCACTTCCAGGTATTATCTGGGGTTGGATGATTACGCTTAATATGTGGGCAAAAAGTATCGGTACAGGTGTTATCTTAGTAGGTGCATTTTTACTTTATAGACATAAAAAAGAGGATATGCCAAACTTGAGATGGACTATGCCTCTTATCTCATTTGTAGCATTGAATGTGTTTTTACTCTTTACACTTGTTGATTTACATCAACCATATAGAATGGTAAATATTTTTCTTCACCCACACTGGACTTCTGCAATTACAGTTGGTGCATGGTTAGCATCACTATTTACAGGAGTTATTACAGTAATGATGCTCATAGGTGGTTTTGATGCCTTTCCTGAGTTTAGAAGACACTGTCCTGTTGCAAAAAAAGTAAGAGGTGTGAGTGATTTTTATGAAAAAGCTTTTCCATATGTAGTATTTCTTGCAATTCCTGTAACAACATATACAGCCATCATCATGGCACAATCAAGTGCTAGAGATTTATGGCAAGCACCAACAGAAGTAATGCAAATGATTTGGGCAGCACTTATGGTTGGTTCTGCAGCACTTATTTTAGTGTCTGAATCTTGGAGTAAGGAAGCAAGAAAAGACTTGTCTCTTGTTATGGCTGTAGCTACATTCTTCTCATTTCTAATGTATATGGGTGAGTATTTCTTCTCATTTAAATCAGCAGAAGCAGAAGCAACATTAGCATATGTACATTCAGGCGGTTCCTATAATGTAGAGTTTTGGTTTGGTATATTCCTTGGATTTATCATTCCATTCTTCCTTGCATTAAGTAATATGAAGAGTGAAAATAAAACGCTGTTGAGATTTGCAGCTATTTTGGCATTGATTGGGCTTTATCTTGTAAAAGATGTATGGCTTAAGATTCCACAAATGTTACCGTTAAGTTAAGGAGTATATAAATGACAAAATCTATGAATAATAATGAAGAGACTACTTTAAAAGAAGGAAACTTTGTAGAGAGTAGAAGAACTTTTCTTAAAGGTACAGCATACTCTGTAGCAGGTGCAACACTTGCTGCAGGTGTATTTAAAACCGTAGCTGATACACCTGCTGTTGCAGACAATAAGTTTACACCTACACCAAAGACACTTTCATTCTACCCACCAGTTGAAGAGTGGGATAGTTTTACAGAGTTAGATGGTAACGATTGGAAAAGAGGAGGAACAGGTAGAAATGGTGTACAGAGTGCGGAAAACCCAGATGGGATTAAAGCGACTGAGTATATGCTTGTACCTACATCATGTTCAAACTGTGAAGCATCATGTGGTTTAACTGCATGGGTTGACCTCTCAACTTATAAAGCTGGTGGACAACTTGCTGTTCGTAAATATATGGGTAATCCACTTCACTCAGGATCTCGCGGTAGAAACTGTGCGAAAGGTTATGCAACTCAATCACAAATGTATGATCCAGATCGTATCCCCTTCCCACTTATGAGAGCTCCAGGTTCTAAAAGAGGTGAAGGTAAGTGGGTAAGAACTACTTGGGATGAAGCAATGGCGAAAATCGGTAAGAAAATGCACGATACGCTAAAAAAAGGTGATGAGATTTCTAAAAAGTCTATCATGTATCATGTGGGCCGTCCTAATGAAAATGGATTTGGTCACCGTGTACCACACTCTTTAGGGTGTGATGGATATGATTCACATACTAACATCTGTTCTGCGGGTGCGAGACAAGGGACTATTCAGTGGTCAAATGATGATAGAAATTCACCAGATTGGTCTAATGCGAAGCTGATTTTCCTTCAGTCTTCTCATGCGGCAGATGCAGGACACTATTTCCAACAAGCGGCTGGTCGTATTGCAGAAGCACGTAAAAAAGGTGCAAAACTTGTTGTTATGGATCCAAGACTCTCTAACTCTGCTGGTATGGCAGACCTATGGGTACCTTGTTGGCCAGGAACAGAGACAGCACTTTATCTCTACCTTGCAAACAGAATTCTTAATGAAAAAGATATCAATGGTGAAGATCTTGTAAACCACAATTTTGTAAAAAATTGGGTAAACTGGGATCACCTTATGAAAGACAGAGAGTACTTGAATGTACTTCTTGAAAAAGGGTATATTAAGTCTATTCCTGAGGGGAACTCTTATGAAGATTTCATTGCTATGATTTCTGAAATGTACTCTCCTTATACATTAGACTTTGTAGCTGAGGAGTGTCGTATTGAGAAGCGTATTGTAGAAAAACTTTATGATATGTTTATCGATGCAGGGGCAAGAGTAGCAACATACATTTGGAGAGCAGGACCAATAGGTCACAAAGGTGGTTGGATGATTGCAAGATCTGCATTCTTGCCATTTGTTCTTCGTGGTGCAATGGCTGGTGATAAAGGTGGAGTTGGACTTCACCACTGGCATGTTATTTCAGTCAATGGAAAAGGTGACAAAGCAGCACAAGCAGGAGAGAGACCTCCTAAGGTTGATGTATGGAATGAGATTGCTTGGCCACCTGAGTATCCACTAAGTTCTTATGAGATGAGTCATATTATGCCTCACTTGTTACTTGATGATGAGTGGAGAGATAAGTGGAACTCTAAAGGACTTAATGTACCAGATAAGTTAGCAGTTTGGATTCCTCGTATGTATAACCCTGTTTGGATTAACCCAGATGGATTTAGATGGATAGAAGCACTTAAAAGAGAAGATAAGATTGAAATGTCATTTAACCTCTCTCCAACTTGGTCTGAGACAAACTGGTATTGTGACTTTATTCTTCCTGTTGGACTTGCTGGTGAGAGACACGATCAGCACTCTGAAGCAACAGAACCAAAAAGATGGCTCTCCTTCCGTAACCCTGCACTGAGAGTTGCGTTAGAGAAAATGGGTTGGAAACCAAAAGATCCAACAAGAGCTACACTTGAAGCACACATTAAAGCTGGTCTTGGTGAAGTGTGGGAAGAGGTAGAATTTTGGGCAAATATCATGACACATCATGTTGATCCAGATGGATCTTTGGGTGTGAGAAAGTACTGGGCTTCAAAAGAAGATCCAACAAGAGCAGTGACGATTGCTGAGTGGTATCAAGCAGCATTTGATAAACTTCCGAACTTGAAGAAAAAAGCAAAAGAAGAGTATCCTGACTCAAAGTATCCTAACTACGAAATGATGAGAGACAGAGGTACATGGTTAGAAGAAGATAATATCTTTAAACCACAAGAGAGACCTATTAAGAAAGTAGGAGATACTTATATTTCTCATGGTCATGAATATAATGAAAGAGATGTAGAAAAAGATGAGTTTGGTATTCTTCTTGCTACAGATGGTCATGGTGAGAAAAAAGCAATTGGTGTTGAAGTAGATGGAGAGCTTATGCAAGGTTTCCATACATTGACCAAAAAGCTTGACTTCTATTGTGAGTGGTTCAAAGATTGGAAATGGCCTGAGTATGCTATACCTATCTATCCAACAACAAAAGAAGACAGAGTTAAAATGACACATGTTGTTAGTCAGGTACACCATGATTTCATGCAAAAAGAGAATGAGTTTGCATTAAACACGGTATTTAGATTACCTTATATGATTCATACGCGTTCAATGAACTCTAAGCACCTTATGGAGATTTCTCAAAATCATAATCCAATTTGGATTAATACAGAAGATGCAAAAAGATTAAATATTAAACGTGGTGATCCAATTAAAGTAACGATTTCAGATACAGTTTCTGGTCTTGAGTCTGGTTACTTTGTTGCGATGGCAGTACCTACTGAGGCAACAATGCCGGGTGTACTTGCAAATTCTCATCATGCAGGTAGATGGAAACTTAAAAATGCTGTAGAGATTCCAGGATTTGAACATAAATTAGGTGTTATGGGTGTGGGTGCACCACTCTATGAGATGACTATGGATGGTAAAATCGGTACAATGAAACCAATACAAGGTATTGATGATGCTGTGAATGAAAATAGAGAATCATGGCAGTTCAAAGAATACAATAAAGATCTTGACAATATCTGGTGGGATGGTTTAAGTGGTTCATGGCAAAATGCTGTAGCTCCTTCACATCCAGATCCTATTGCAGGTAACCATGCTTGGCACCAAAAGGTAAGCATAGAGCTTGCAAGTAAGAGTGATGAGATTGGTGATGTTTATGTTAACTACGAGGCAAATATGAATGTCTATAAAGCTTGGAGAGATAATCTAACTCGTCCACTTAATAGTAGTGATAAACTTAGACGTCCTCAACATATAAAACGTCCAGCTGTACCTTTGTCTGACAAAGCGTATGCTGTAAATATTATAGATTAGGGCTTATTACTTATGGTGGCGTTTGCCACCTTGGTGCGTTAGCAAACGCACCCTACTTAATACAATTTTCCAGATAACTAGTTTTATAGTATTTATTTATCTTGAAAGTGGTATAGTGCCAATAATTAAAAGAGTTCTTGCAAAACTTGGAAGTGATGCTTCAGCTTCACCATGTGACGAGGCTAAAGCCATCGTTTCCAATAGGTTTTGCAAGATGTCTAAAATAAAATAGTGGAATAATAATGGAACAGATGAAACAAGAGATAGAAAACCGTATAGCAATTTATGCATTAATTTCAAGATTAATGTTAGTAGAAGTGGATGAAGAACTTTTAGCAAACATTGAGAAAGATGAAACACTTCTTTCATTTCTACCAAACTACAGAGATTGGGCTAAGCGTAAAGAACTTTCTACAAATGAACTCATAGAACAGTATTACAATGTGGATTTTACTAACCTCTTTTTGATGCACCTTGTTCCATATGAAAGTTTTTATACAAGAGATGACCAAATGATAGAGAGTGGAGGAGATAATCCTGTTGTAGAACTCTATAATGAACTTGATTTTCGTGTAGAGCTAGACTCTGCTAGGGTTGTAAGTGCTGACCACATAGGGGTAGAACTTGAGTTTATGTATATGCTCTGTACTGCCTTGCAAAAAGCGTTGGATGCAAATGACAAAGAGGGTATTTGTGAACTGCTTGAGGTACAACGTGCATTTCTAAAAGAGCATCTTCTTGAGTGGGCACCACTATTTTTGATAAATGCTAAAAGAGAGTCACATACTCCACTTTACCATGATGGTGCAGAGCTTACTTTAGAGTTTTTGTTAAGTGATTTTGAGTATATCAATGAAAAACTAGAAGAGCATTGTGTAGTTAATGAGGACATAGATAAATAATGGGTTTACATTTTGATGTTGCTTTGTGTGTAAGAGCAACAAGTAAATTTTCTGATTGTACGAAATGTATAGATGCTTGTCCAGATTCACTCTCTTTGGTTGATAACTTTCCAAGTTTCCCTCTTACTACAGGAGTTGAAGCAGCTGCGTGTATAGGGGTTTGTCCTACAGAAGCTTTTGCACTTTCAGACTTCTCAACGACGGAGTTTTTCTTTAGTTTCTTGGAGTCTAAAGTACGGTTAATCTCTCCTAAATTTAATGTACCATGTATTTCTGTATTGAGTGTAGAGCATCTTATCTCATTGGCTCTGATAAGTGAAGAGACGATTACTATTGATATGAGTAAGTATGATGTAAACTCTATGCTTTTTGAAAATATTCAAAAACGTATAGAAGAGGCAAACTTTGTACTTTCAAGCTTTTCATCTAAGCTCCTAGAGACCAATCATATAGAAAAAGTAGAAGAGCATACGGTAATTCAAACAGATGATGCGCCTACATCAAGACGTTCATTTTTAGGTAATGCCTCACTCAAAGGTGTCATCAAACACAAAAAAACATTTGACGATGCAGTAGATGCAGATGATATGCAGCACTTTGAAATAGACTCTTCTGTTATAGCCAAGATAAAAGATAAGCAACTACCAAATAAACGAAAAATACTTTTAACTGCACTAAAACATGCAAATGTACCGGAAATTTATGAAGTACTGCCCATAGAAGAGTTATGTTTTATCTCTCAGAAGTATATTGATGATTCTTGTACGAATTGTCAAATATGCTACCGTATTTGTCCTACAGGGGCTCTCTCTTCAGATGCTAAGTTTTCACTTATACATTTTGATGCAATGCTTTGTGTAAAGTGTCATCTTTGCCATGATAGCTGTGAACCAGATGCTATAGCACTACAAGATGGTTTTGAGATAAAAGAGTTTTTTGAACCAAGACAGAGAACATTGGCTACTTTTGATATAAAACGTTGTAATGAGTGTGGTAATAACTTTACCTATACAGGTGGAGAACAAGCGTGTCCACGATGTATGGTAGAAGAGGAAGAGGCAATGTCTTTACATAACAATGCTGTAGTTATGAGAGGAGAATCATAAAATGCAACCACATGAAATAAAACCAGACACAGCTCTATGTACTATTTTGGGACACAATGCTCAAACAGGGTATACACGTAAGTATTTTAACAAAGTTTTAAAACACAATGGCATTAATGCGACAGCCATTGCACTCAATATTACAGATGAAAATTTTGACTTCACACTCTCTAATGTAGGAGAGTCAAAAGTAGATAAAATGATGATAGAGAAAGAGTTTCAAGAAAAAGCACTTGCATATTGTGACAGTTTAGATGAAGTAAGCAAGAGAGAAGGACGTGTGGATTTTATAGAAGTTGAAGAGGGAAAAGTGAAAGGTTTCTGTTTAGATGATGAAGCTAAAAATCTTTTTAACCAACCAGAATTTTTAGATGACCAAATACTTTTTATAGCAAAAATGATGTTAATAGCTGCTCGTTGGTACGATGCAAAAATAGATGTAGATACTATACCACTACTCACAGGAGAATAAAATGAATGATTTAAGAAAAGAGTTTGAAAATATAAGTGCCCAAAATTTTAATGGTAACCCTGCATTTTGTCCAGATGGACAATGTGACTCAGATGAAGAGGTAGATCTTAAAGATTACCCCACATACACAGAAGCACTCTATGCTAAGCTCATTGCACCAAATGTAAGTGGTATTTATATTTCACGTTGGGACATTAAAGAGATAGCCCTAGCAGCAGGTGACTCTATGGCAATTCACCCAAGAAAACGTATGTTTGAACTTCTCATGAAGTTTGCCACAAGTAAAGAGAACATGCAAGCAGTACTAGATGCATTAGAAAACCATATGGAAGTAAAAATTACCATCTACGAAGAACTCATGATAAACTTCCCACACTCAACAGAACTTTTTCAACCCAAAATAGACAAAGCAAGAAAAACCATGAAGCTTTTTCCTCAAATTATTGAAGAGTATTTTGAATAATTTTAAGTCGTATAAGTAATTTAATTTTAGCACATTTTTGTCA
>JAYEHY010000126.1:0-7926 GCA_034659695.1 Campylobacterota bacterium
ATGGCTATGAGAGTGGTAGTTATAATCTCAAAGCAACAATTTTAAGAGATGCTACACACACCAGTATTACTCCTATTGTACTTTATTTATTACAATAAGAGATTTTTCTCGTTCAACAGTTTCTTTAGCTGTAGAACGAGAAAAAGTTTCTAATACCTACTGAAAAATTTTCTTACAATCTTTCAATATAGCACCAGGAACTGTTGCAATTGTCATAAATCCTGTCATACTTAAAAGAGGATAATACAATGCAAGGTTGTATTTAGGAGCTAAAACTTTTGCTTTTCCCTCTTCTATAAGAACCATATATGGAATGACAGAAGCATTTTTTGCACCAATCTTTTTAGCAAATTTAGTGGTTCTTTTATCTAGTTTTACACCTAGTAGTGTTGCACCATTATCTAGTACTAATTCAAAAACCACAGACCCACTGGCTTTCGCTTTTGCTAAAAGTTCGTTGTTCATACCACTTGCTACACTCTCCATATCTTCATAATAAGGCATACTCATAGCAAAGTGATAACCGCTTAACTCATCAAACTCCATACTGTCTTTTGAATTGCTTAGTCCTTCAAATGCTTGATTAAGCTTATCTAAAATTTTAGTAGCAGTTGCTTTGTCAAAATCATCTTGCAGATACGCTTTAGCAAAATAGAGTGGATTACTGATACTAATCTGTCTATTGACATCATCTACAAGTACCTTAAGCACTCCCATAAACCCTCTCTCTTTTTTACTTGCCATTTTTTTCAATGATGCACAGGTAAAGATGATAGAAGTCAAGTCACCTTTTTTATCTATATCATGTGTACTCAATAGTTCAAAACCTGCATTTTTTAGGTCTGCTTCCACTTGTTGAGCTGTTGCAAGAGGTCCTCTTAGGAAAGCTGCAATATTATCATTTTCTATATACCCTGCATGAGATGGTGTTGTAACCTCTCTTGGGGTTGCTGCTATTTCAGTTTTTTCCTCTTTAACTGTTTCAACTGTTGTAGTTACTGCTTCAGCAGAGACTTTAGCAGTTGTTGACACTTTATTAAGTGGATTAACATTAGCAACTTCTTTTGCTCCTAAACTCTTCAACAGTTTAGGAATCTCAACATCTAGTTTTTTGATAAATTCTGCCCTCTTTGGATCATCAATTTTCAATGTTGCACCCCAATTTGCCAATGTTGGCATACCTATCACCAATGTATTAGTATCTTTTCTTACATACATATACATCGCACATGGAGCAAACACTCCTGCTTGTGGTCGTCCACCTTCATTGTCAAAAACTGTATAAGAAAACTTGAAATGACACAGAGCATAGGTCCAAAAAGCATCATACTCAGGAATCGTATCTTTACCATTTTCTTTAAAATTATAGTACCCTGCTATCAAGTAACCGCCCTCTTCAAACGTCTCTTCAAACTTTTCTTGAAAATCATCAACGAAGTCAGTCAAGTCTTTTGGTCTATCAAAAGTGAGTTCAAAGTTCATCATTCTTTTTTCTGCTAATTTATCATACTCTATATAACTTTTTGTACCACCAAGCTCTTTTTCTATAAGTGCATCAAGTTCTACAAAAGATGCTATATATGCTGCTCTTAACTCTTCATCATCAATACCAACAATATCTAAAATCGCTTCAGGAAGAAGATGCGTTACGTAAGTTTTACTATCACTCAATTTTTTATATCCAAGTAAATTAAATGGACTAAAACCAGCAATCCTTGGGTCTATATTTAACAGAGGTTTTATCTTCTCATCATTGACGATAGACTGAAAACTTAAAAAATCAAGTGCTGTTGAACCGTATTTCTCTTTATAGTGATCATTAACACGTTTATGAGGGTCTGTCAAGGCAAAACCAATAGTTTGTATTTGCTTTTCTGTTAATTTATTGTATTTAGCTTCTATATCTTTGTCAAAAGTATATACAACTGCTAAGTTTTTAGATTTTACCTTTTTAGGTTTAGCTTTTTGTTCCGGTATTTTTACTGCTACTGCATCTATAGTAGTACTCTCTGTAGCTACTGTTGTATCTGCTACATCTTTCTCTTGTCCCGTAAATACACCTAGTCCAAAAAAGACAATAGCCACTAAAAGATATTCAAACATTCTTTTCATAATTATACTCCAATATAAGTAATTTAAATAGTATAACATAGTTTATTATGAATACAAATGATATAAACAGATAAACTTATTCAAATAAACTGTATATTTATCTAACTGAGTAACGCAGTAACACTAAATGACAATTTTTACATGAAAGTAATAGTTAATAAAGAAATGAGTTTAATCTGATATAATTAGATAAGTTTTTTTTATAAAAGGAAGTAAATATGTATAAAAATATGATTGTCATTGGGCTCATTGCTCTATTGAGTGTAACATTACATGCGGAGTATACAGATCAAGAGCGTATCAGAAATATGAAGACCATGGAAGAGGCAATGGTTAAAATCCAAAAAGGACTACTTGTTAATGATAAAAACATTTTATCTAAAGGTGTCAATCAACTACAGCAAATCACCAAAAAAGTTGAGCCACCTGTTAATACAAATAGTGTATTAGAAAAAAAGAATACCTACAAATACAAGTTTTCAAGAAAACAGGGTGAGAAAATCATCAGTTATGCACAAGAGATAAAAGAAGAGATGAACGCAGGTAACAAACACAGTGCATCCAAAGCTTTTGTTAAAGTTCTAGGCGAATGTATCTCATGTCACAACAAAATCAGAAAATGGCAAGATAAATAAAGAGCAAACTCATCACACTTTATGCTCATAGTGACTTTTCATTTATGAGTATAAACTTCAATTCTCAGCTATATCACGATACAGCATTTTAACCACAACATAAACACAACAAACAACACTATCCTAAACATATGTATTTGCATATTTACCTAAATTTATCATAGCAGTACAATTATACATTTGTGTTTTTATCTAGCCTGTCCTCATTTTCATAACTTGCTAAACTTTGAATATCACTCATCTTTTGCTATGATGATGTATCTAAAAGGATTTTGATGGGCTATTATCTTCTACTAATACAACTTCTTTTTACTCTGGTAGGTCTCTTTCTCTTTTGGCAAAGTGTAGGGTATTTTCGTCGAATGTGGCGGTATAAAAAATTTAAATCCACACCCTTTCCAAAAGCCTATGAAACAACCCTTCAAAACATACACCAATACAAAGTTCTATCACCCACACATAAAGAAAAAATCCACCTTTTGATCCTACTCTTTATAGATCAAAAAGAGTTTGTTGGAGCAAAAATGAGCATTAGTGATGAAATCAAAGTCATCATCGCATTTTATGCCTGCCTGATGAGGCTTGGATTTGAACTAGGAGAAAAAGACCATGTCTCTACAATCATAGTCTATCCTGAGCACTTTATTGTCAATAATGGTCATACAAGCGGTGGCATATACCATAATGAAACTGCTGTTTTAGAGGGTCAATCTGCCAACGGTACTGTGGTGATTTCTTGGCAAGATATAAAACATGACATCGCACAGCAGCAAAAGGACAATGTTATCATCCATGAGTTTGCCCATGAATTGGATTTTGAAGACGGTCTTGCAGATGGTACACCTATTTTAGAAGGCTCAAAAAACTATAAAACATGGTCTAAAGTCTTCTCCAAAGCCTTTGATACGTTAAAAGAACAATTAACCAATGGGAAGGTGTCTGAAGGATACGTTCTTTTAGGCTCTTACGCTTTAACGAATGAAGCAGAGTTTTTTGCGGTATGCAGTGAACGCTTTTTTGAAACACCAAAGGCATTCAAAGTATATTTCCCAAATATCTATCAGGAACTCAAGCTTTTTTATAGACTTGACCCCATTAAAGATTTACAATAGCTTTAATTTCATCTGCATAGATTATCTCTTTTTCTACCAGTCTCTCTGAAAGAGCAATAATCTCTTTTTGATGTGTTTTAAAGAGTTTTAACATCTCTTCCTCTTTTTCAGAGATAATACGACGTACTTCATCATCTATGAGCTTTGCAGTCGCCTCAGAGAAATCTTTCGCCATTGCCATCTCACGCCCCAAAAAAACATGCTCTTCACCCTTTTGATAATAAACTGGTCCAAGCAAATTACTCATACCCCAATGGCTTACCATATGTGTTGCCAGATTGGTTGCCTCTTTAAGATCAGAAGCAGCACCTGATGAGAAATCACCCAACAGTATTAGTTCAGCAACCCTACCTCCAAGCATTACTCCTATCTTATCGAGCAAGTACGCCTGAGGGAAATTTTTAATGTCTTTTAACGGTAACTGTTCTGTCATACCCAGTGCCTGACCTCTGGGTATGATACTGACTTTCTCTATAGGATCTGCATGCTCTAAAAGAACTGCTGCTAGAACATGTCCACTCTCATGTATCGCCACTCTTTTTTTATCTTCTTCGTCCAAAACAAACTCCTGCTCCACACCCATGATAATACGATCACGAGCATAGTGGAAATCATTTTGTGAAACTTCTTCCTGATTTTCTCTTGCAGCATGCATCGCTGCTTCATTCACCAAATTTGCCAAGTCCGCACCAGAGAAACCTATACACATTTTGGCTACCTTTTCCAAATTAACAGAGTTCTCCACACGCACTTTTTGGGTATGTATATTCAAAATCTTTGCCCTCGCATGCACATCGGGCAAGCTTAGTGTTATTTTTCTATCAAATCTTCCTGGTCGCATAAGTGCAAAGTCTAAAACATCAGGACGGTTAGTGGCTGCAAGAACCACTACCTGTTCATCTGTCTCAAATCCATCCATCTCTGCTAAAATCTGATTGAGGGTTTGTTCTTTCTCATCATGTCCACCACCAATTCCTGCTCCTCTAGCTCGTCCTACAGAGTCAATTTCATCGATAAAAATGATAGAAGGGGCTTCTTTTTTTGCTTTTTTAAATAGATCACGTACCCGTGCAGCACCTACACCTACGAACATCTCTACAAATTCGGAGCCACTAATGGAAAAGAAAGGCACCTCTGCCTCCCCTGCTACGGCTTTTGCCAAAAGTGTCTTACCTGTACCAGGAGATCCCATCAGAAGAATACCTCTAGGTATCTTAGCACCTATTTTTTCATATTTCTCAGGATTCTTTAAAAAATCAACAACTTCAAAAAGTTCAATTTTCGCATTTTCAACACCAGCTATATCATCAAACGTAACAGAAATCACTTTTTTGTCATATTGTTTCGCAGAAGAACGCATAAAATCAAATGTACCACCACCCATACTGCCTAAGTGCTTTCTAATACGATTTGTACCATAAAGCATAAATCCTAAAAAGAAAAAAAGTGGGAACAACAAAATAAACATAAGCCAAAAATTTGACTCTTTTTGAGATTTGACATGAATATCAACCTGATTTTTTTCCAGTAAAGTTAAAAAGTTTTTATCTTCAAAAGGGGGAAGCGTTGTTTTCAAATAAATTGGCTTACTGGACACTTCTACTTTTAAGGATGCCACAACCTGATCTTTGTCAATCCAGATTTCTTTAATACTATTTTGTTCCATCCTATTTTTGAACTGGCTATAAGAGAGTGTTTGTCTCTCTCCCTGTTGTGAGGTAAGATAAGAGAAGAGTTCCAGTCCAAACATCGTTAATATGATAACAATCGCTATATGAGTAAAAGGATTTAACTTTTTAATGCTATTTGGCTCTTTTGTCATCTTACATCCTTTAACCCATATTGATAGATATAACTATTGTACCAAAAAATAAACATAAATTTCATATTTAATTATACTTAGGGTTTAAAATCTATAAACTATAATATAGACAATTTCTCTTTTATCTCTGTAAAAAGTGGTCGTTCTGTTGTCTTTTTCTGCATACACGTGGCTTTGAGTGCTAAGAGTTTGTCTCTTTGTTCACTCATGGTTTTATCATCTTTAGATAACGCTAACATCTCTTCTATGAGACAACCAAAAGCTCTTGCTTCTAATCGTTCTAGTGCTTGGCGTACTTTAACTTCTGTAGGTTCATAGTAGGAAGCACCACCAAAATCACCCAAAATACTGTTTGCTTCACTGTCTATCATAATATTATGTGCATAAAAATCACCATGCATAATGCCTCTCTCATGCATATGAACAGCAGCATCTGCCATACTTTGGAGTACTGTTATGGCTTTAGGCAATGTAAGGGTAAATCCTTTAGGGTAAACATCACGAGTACAGGTTGCTAGTGTAGGAGGTAAGCCTAGGTTAAAAAATGATGAAGGTATAAGCTCTAACATAAGTACTTCGTTACCCTCTGGGTGAGCCGTTACCTTTGCTAATACATCTACCAAATGTTCATGATGCCCCATAGAGATGTTTATGTCTCTCTCCTCCTTGGGAAGCCCATCTGATGTCATCTCTCCCTTAAAGACCTTTACTGCAACCTCATCACCACGGTACATTGCCTGATAAATCATACCTGATGCACCCTCACCCAACACAGCACCTAGCTCTAAACTTTGCCATGACACCTCTTTGAGAGGCGTATCACAGTTAGGATGCTTTGCACAAAAAGGATTACCACCATAAGCTAACCATGAGAGTTTAGGCAGATCCAATATCTCTTCGGGAATAGTCTCAAAACTATTAGCAGATAGGCGTAAGAGTTCTAAGTTTTTACAAGCTCTCATACTTTTGGGTAAGCTACGCAGTCTGTTACCAGAGAGCATACACTTTTGTAAAAGTTTTAGTGACCCTAAAGACTCAGGCAAAGACTCTAAAGCATTATCGGTCAAAATCAGCCAACGAGTAGAAAGAGGAAGGGCATCTTCACCTAGCGTATGAATTTGATTGTTTCGTATACCTATCATAGAGAGTTTAAGGCACTGTGCAAGAACAGAAGGAAATTCTATAAAAAGGTTGTTAGATAAAAAAACAATCTTTAAATTTTTTAATTTTGCAAAGTCATCAGGCAGAGAGCTTAACTGATTGTCACTCATATCTAAAACCTCTAGGGTCTCTGCTAGTTCATATATCTCCATAGGAAACTGCGTTAATCCACATTTTAAAGTGAGTTTTTTACTACCTCTTAGTTGACCATTTTTAAGTTTTGTAAGTGTATTCATTTTAAATCCTTTATAAACTGTTCTGGTGTCACGACTTAAGGGTATTTCCATTGGGAATTTGTTGCGAAGCGATGAATTATGAATCACCTGACATCCTCGGTGCCGCCATTTTCAAAATTACTAAACCCAATTATCCAACTCCAACACTGATTTTTCCATACTCTACAGAAGCCATATAGTCATAATCAACTATATCAAAAGGCATCAAAAACTCTCTATAGCTCTTAAGTTTTTTTCTACAAATTGACTTTTGTACGCACCGTACATTATAGTGATTTATTAGCTACTCTGTTTTGTTAGACTTTTAGTAAACTTCTTTTCTATGTGAAATTCTAATGAGTGTTATGACTAAAATATCATTTTCTTTTAAATATACAATTCTAAAATTACCTGCTCTTTTTCTAAATTTACCATTATGTTTACCTTTCAAGGCTTTATCAGATGTGAAAATTCCTGCTTCTAAATCTTTAATCTTTTTAAATATAAGTTCTTGATTTTTAGAGTCTATTTTTTCTAGTTCTTTAAATGTAGCTTTTGGAATAATGATTTTGAACATTAATTAAGTCCAAGTCTTTGTGCAACCTCTTCAAGTGAGTAAACTTCAGTTTTTCCTGCTCTTAACTCATCTATTCTTTTATCTGAAATCATTTCATCAAGTGTATCAAAGTAAGTACTTACTGCTTTTTCTATGATATATGTACGAGAACGTTCAAGCTCAGATGCATAAGAATCTAAATCAGTCAATAAAGTTTCATCCATACGAATGTTAATTGCTTTTTTCATATTGTATCCTTTTGTAGATACATTATACTACATTTTGAATAATAGTTTAATAGCAGTCTAACGGT
>JAYEHY010000127.1:0-7636 GCA_034659695.1 Campylobacterota bacterium
CTAGGAGTGATAAAAGTTTTAAAAGTTAAAAAATCTTGCATTAATATTTGATATTATTACCTCAAAAAGAGGCAATAAAATTATGCTTTGTAGAGATGTTTTGCTTTTTGAACGTGGAAGTTAAGACCAATCTCTTTTTCTGTACAACCAAGTGCAAGTGCAACCATTTGAGGCATATGAAGAACAGGTAGCTCTACATCACGACCCATTACTTTACCTACATCATCTTGGTAAGTATCTAGTTTAAGGTGACAGAGTGGACAAGGTGTAACCATAATATCTGCATCATTATCTACAGCATCTAGCATAGCATTACCTGCTAAAACTTCTGATGTATGATTTGCTTGAAGCTCTACATGAAAACCACAACACTTGTTTTTATGGTCATAATTTACAGGATGCCCCTCTAATGAATCGATTAGACTATCAAGAGATGTTGGAACATAAGGGTTCTCTCCACCATTACTAGAGTGATGTAGCTCTGATGGTCTAATGTTATGACAACCATAGAATGGAGCAATATTCAGATGACTGAGTGGTACAGTTACTTTATCTTTAATATTCTCTAAACCATACTCATCGATAAGACAATAAAGGAAATGTTTTACTTCAGATGTACCCTTATACTCAAGTCCAACTTCTGCAAGTTTTTCATTGACTTTAGCTTTAAGTTTAGGGTTAGTATCTAGTGCATGCTTTGTCATAGCAGAGTTCAGTTGACAAGTATTACAGATAGTAATCATTGTAAGACCTAATTTTTCTGCATAACAGATGTTTCTTGCATTTAGTACGTGAGCTAAAAACTCATCAAAGTCTTGTAGGTGACTTGCTCCACAACAGCTGGCTTCTTCTAAAATAGAAATTTCAATCCCTAACTTATCAGCTACTGCTAGAGTAGATGAAAGTAACTCAGGTGTAGATTGTTTTGCTGTACATCCTGTAAATAGTGCGTATTTTAATTTGCTCATCTTTTCTCCTATAGCTTATTTGTCATTGAGATATCAATTAGCTTTTGAACCTCATCTAAGTTTTTAATCTTTGGCATACTGTCAATAAATGGAACACCATCTTGCCAGTGAATTTTTCCTGCTTTCATCATTTTAGCAGCAGTTTTAAGGTGCTTATACATACCTAGGTAACCCTCAGAGTAAACAACAATATCTGCTTCATCAAGGAAACCATGTTTTTTGATACTTCTTACAAAACCTTCTGCGTGGCGTGTTGCAATATTACTTCTTGCAATTTTTTGCTCAAACTGCATGTTATGAAGTTTTGTAATCTTCTCTATAGGGTTAATCTCTTTTGGACATGCTTCTGCACACTCAAAACACTTTACACAGTCCCAAACACCAGGTCCCATTTGTGCAGTTAACTCTAAACGCTCTTCTCCAGCTTCATCTCTTGTATCTGCTGTAAATCTAAATGCAGCAGTCAATGCAGCAGGCCCAAGGTAGTCTTCATTGACTTCAACTACAGGACATGCATAGTGACATGAACCACACTGGATACATAAGTCTGCATCTAACATACTGTCAAACTCTTCAATACTCTGTTTAGTTTCATGCTCAGGATATGCTTCAATCTCTGCAACAACATAAGGTTTTACTGCCGCATGCTTATCCCAGAAATCTTTTTTGTCAATGATCATATCTTTCATCGCACGTTTTGTACTTTGTGGCTCAAAAACAAGTTCATTGTTAAAAAGATCAAGTAACTCCATTGCATTCTCTTTACAAGCAAGTACAGGTTTACCATTTACTTTAATAGCACACGCACCACAAATACCATGACGACATGAACGTCTGTAAGAGAAAGAACCATCATGTTCCCACTTGATTCTGTTTAGAAGGTCAAGGACTAACTCATCTTTTCCTACTACCATCTCATAATTTTTATAATATGGAAGATAGTCTGTCTCAGCATTAAATCTGAACGCTTTAAGCGTTACTTTTCTTTTATCACTCATCATGACCTCCTAGTATGTTCTTTCTTTTGGCTCAAATTTGCCAAGTACAACTTCACCCCACTCATGTGTAAGGTTAAACTCTTTATCCATATATGCATAGGTGTGTTTTAAGAAGTTTTTATCATCTCTTGTTGGAAAATCTTCTCTATAGTGACCACCACGACTCTCTTCTCTGTTTAATGCACCATCAACGATAAACTTAGAAAACTCTAACATATGTCCAAGCTCTATAGCTTCTTGGAGGTCTGTGTTAAATGTATTTGATTTGTCATCAATACGAATATCATTAAATCTTTTTAATAGCGTGTCAATTAATGTAATCTGTGTTTCTAAAGACTCTTTAGTTCTAAATACACCAGCATTTTTTGTCATTCCATCTTGAAGTTCTGTTCTAAGAGCAGGAACTCTCTCTGTTCCATTTGAAGTTTTTAGTCTGTTCATCTCTGCAAGCATTGTATCTGCATCAGATACAGAAGCTTTACGTAGTTCAATACCTTCTTTAAGCTTTTTAACCATATTTTCACCTGCATGACGACCAAAAAGAAGTGCCTCAAGTACAGAGTTTGCCCCTAGTCTGTTTGCACCATGTACAGAGACACATGAACATTCACCTGCTGCATAGAAACCTTCTACCATCTCTGTAGGAGACTTACGAACTTCACAGTTAATATTTGTAGGAATTCCACCCATAGAGTAGTGTGCAGTAGCAGAGATATGGATAGGCTCTTTTAACATATCTTGACCTTGGAACGCGATAGCAAGTTCACGAAGCTCTGGAAGTCTTGTAAGAATAATCTCTGGGTCTAAGTGTGTAAGGTCAATGTTTACAGACTGACCATCTTTACCAACACCTCTACCTTGACGAACCTCTTCCATAATAGCACGAGAGACAACATCTCTTGATGCAAGCTCCATAGCATTTGGTGCATACTTTGTCATAAAACGCTCACCCTCAGAGTTAAAGAGACGACCACCTTCACCACGTGCAGCTTCAGAGATAAGTACTCCTGAACCACCAAGTCCGCTTGGGTGGAACTGTACAAACTCCATATCTTCAAGAGGTAAACCATGACGAGCTACTATAGAAAGAGAGTCTCCTGTGTTGGCATGTGCATTTGAGTTAAATCTGTAAGCTCTACCGTGCCCACCTGTAGCAAACATGGTTACTTTTGCATTAAAAATAGCAGGTTTTGAGTTTCTAATGTCATAAGCTGCAACACCCGATACTTTTCCATCTTCATAAAGAAGATCTGCTGCATACCACTCATCATATACTTCAATACCTGCTCTGTGAGCTTGTTCGTATATCGCTTGAAGTACTGCAAGACCTGTTCTGTCTTTAGCATAACAAGCTCTAGGTTTAGACTGTCCACCAAAAGGTCTGATAGCAATGTCACCTTCTTCATCTCTAGAGAATACAGCTCCCATTCTCTCTGCCCATCTAATAGTCTCAGGTGCTTTTGTACACATAAGCTCAACACAATCCTGATCTGCAAGGTAGTCAGAACCTTTTACTGTATCAAATTCATGAAGTTCTGTAGAATCATCTTTACCAAGTGCAGCATTGATACCACCTTGTGCAGCTCCTGAGTGTGATCTTAGTGGGTGAAGTTTTGTTATAACCGCTGTTTTCATTCCTGCTTCAGTCAACTCTTTAGCTGCTGCTAAACCAGCTAAGCCAGCACCAACGATTACCGCGTCGTATTCGTAGATTTTAACATCTGGGTTCGTATTCATAGTAGATACATCCTTAATATTGCAATTTGCATTAATTATATCTATTTGTGCATTAATTTTAGTTATAAAAGAAGATGAATTTTTCTAGGAGTTTAAATGTGTTACTGTTTTACTTTAAGGGGTTAAAACGTGAGCATCTCTGCTCTACGTTATTTATGCTTCTGTAGTCGTTGTCTCTTCAACAGTTTCTTGAGTAAGAAATGTTTTAGCTGTTATAAGTTCCATATCTATATCTCTTCCTACTGTGACTTCAATTGCATGAAAATGCTCTTT
Source organism: Campylobacterota bacterium (assembly GCA_034659695.1). GTDB lineage: Bacteria > Campylobacterota > Campylobacteria > Campylobacterales > Sulfurovaceae > Sulfurovum. Next base: position 3,977 of record JAYEHY010000127.1, read on the forward strand.
AAACATAGTATATGCTTCAGTATCTTCTACAACAAGTATTTGAGCTCCAGAGTCTAAAGCATCTAGTAGTGTTGTACCTGCTTTTGTTAATGCAAGTTTTTTATTATCTGAAAGAAGTGTTAAGCCTGAGAGTTTGTTTGCTCTTGAAAACTCTATATACTCTGCATCTACTTGTGCTATTTTACGCTTTATCTCTTGAGCATTATCAGTTACATTACCCACATAGTATGCAATTTTTTTGCCCTCTATACTTACAGAAGAACGCTCTTTTGGCTGCTCTTTTTTAGTGAATCGTGCAGTTATTTTATCTAAAAATGAAGAGTCATCTGATGATGGTTTCACCATCTCTTTAAGTTCTGTTATAGCTACTGTGTGGTCTTGAACATGAAAAAAGTTATTTTCATATTCACAGTCAAATAGACTACTATGACCTGAAGTAATCGCATGAAGTATCTCTTCTTTATGTTCAGAACCATTAGTAATCATTTTATGTGCTAAAAGTAAAATGGCATCACCTATATATGTATGGTCAAATTTTTCTGTTTCTGAAGCATAGTGTACAGAATAAAGTGTTTGATAATATGCTAAATCTTCTTCTGTAGCAAAGGGTGCTAAAAGTTCATAGGTTTGCATAAAATCACTGTCATTAATTACAAGTCCATTGTTAGAACGAAAAGCATTGATAGGATCTATTTTTAATGAAGTTCCTACATGTACTACAACTTCACTTATATTTTGTTCTGCATCAACGATGGTGTTATTGATTTTTAAAAATAGATTTTCACTTGGGTAAGTAAAGTCTTCGTTAAAACCCTTGATGAGAGCAAGAAGTTCTTGAACATTCATCTCATCAGTTAATTCTATACTGAAGTTTTTATAATAAGGTAAGTAATCTGTTTTAGCATTGAAAAAAAATGCTTTAATTTCTAATAGAGGTTGCATAATATGATATTCCTTAAGCGTAATTGTCAGTATTATAACTTATGTTTTGTATTCATCTGATAATCTTAGCTTAACTAAGCATATATACAATACAATCTGTTACAATTTTTCCAACTATTCTATTGTAAACATAAGGAGAAACCCCATGAAACAGAAATTCTTCACTATATTGTTACTCACACAAGTACTTTTCGCTGAGTTAAAAGTAGGTGAAAAGTTCCCTAATGTAGTACTAAATGATCAGTTTGATAAAAAAGCAACTATAAACACAAAAGATAAAATAGTCATAATGACATTTGAAAAATCAACAGCCCATGCCGTTACAGAGTATTTAGAGAAAAAACCTGGAAAATTCATCTCAAAACACAAAGTAAAATATATCGCCGATGTAAGTAGTGTACCCTCATTACTCTTCCCTGTATTTGCTCTACCTAAAATGAAAAAATATCCATTCTCTGTACTGCTTATAAGAGATGATTTTGGAAAAATCTTTAATCAAAAAGAGGAAAAAGTGACTCTATATAAAATAGTAAACAAGAAAATAGAAGAGATTATTTTTTTAAGCCCAGAAGCATTTCCTAAGTTTTTCTGATAAACACTACCTTCAAGTAATCACCCTCTTTAAACTTTTCATCTACTTTAAAGTCTCTAGGTAGAGAGAAGGTTTCTTCTATTTTGTACTTTTCATTCAAAGTTGTAAATGCTTTCTCTATGAATGTTTTAAATCTTTTCATATCAAAGTTTGAAGCATTGGTTGAAGCGACTATCACTCCACCTTTATTTGTAATTTGAATGGCTTCTTTAAGAAGGTTCACATAGTCTTTTGCAGCAGAGAAAGTATGCTTCTTTGACCTTGCAAAACTAGGGGGGTCAAGTACAACTATGTCAAATGAGAGTTTTTTTCTTACAGCATATTTGAAGTAGTTAAAGACATCTTCTACAATAATCTCTTGATTATCTAAGTCTATGTTGTTGACATTGAACTGCTCTTGTGTTTTGCTATGGCTTCTGTTTGCTAAGTCAACAGAGATGGTTTTTGTTGATCCTCCAAGGGCTGAAAATACAGAAAATGCTCCTGTGTAAGAGAAGGTGTTGAGTAGTGTTTTTCCTTTTGCGTAAGAGTCACGAATGGTTCGACGTACCTCTTTTTGGTCTAAAAATACACCTACCATAGCTCCATCATCTAAATACACAGCAAAGTTAACACCGTTCTCTTTTATAACAAGGGGCGATGGGGCTTTTACACCAGATACAAAATCTTCTGTATCATCAAGGTATTTACCTTTTGTATCAAATCTTTTTTTCTGATAAATGCCTTTATACTCAACTGAACCTTTAAGTGCCTCTAAAATAGCACCCTTAAAGGTATAGATACCAATGCTATACCATGTAAGTAGATAATACCCATCAAAATAGTCTATGGTCAATCCACCTATGCCATCACCTTCACCATTAAAAACCCTAAATGCTGTCGTACTTTCATTGGAATAGAATTTTTTTCTATAGGTTATGGCAGATTTTAGCTTTTCAGTAAAATAGTTTACATCTATTTTACTAGCTTTTTTCTGAGTCAATACCCAGCCATAGCCTTTGTTCTGCTTACCATGGTAACCTTTTGCTATAAACTTTTTATTATGGTCATGTAAGTTAAGTATGATACCTTCATCGTTAACAGCACTCCAATCTACAATAGACTCTTTTGAGATAAGTGGATACCCATTTTGATACGCTTTTATATATTTTGGTTTTATAGTTAAATTAATTTCTTTATGCATAGTAGAATTATAGTATAAACTTTGATAAAATACACTATTATTTTAGGAGTACTATTACAATGACAAATATTATTATTACAGGTTGTTCAACAGGTATAGGGCTAGAAACAGCAAAATATTTAAAAGAACACGCTATTTACGTATATCCAACAGCTAGAGATATTAAAGATGTAGAGATGTTAAAAACATTAGGATTTGAAAATGCTATGAAGCTTGATGTAACAAAACCTGAAGAGATAAAAGCGGTTATCTCGAATGTATTGGAAATAGATGGCAAAATAGATGTGTGGTTTAACAATGCAGGGTTTGGACAACCGGGGGCCATGGAAGATATGCGTATAGATGTACTCAGAGAACAGTTTGAAACCAATGTTTTTGGTTTGCATGAGTGTACAAGACAAGTAATACCTATTATGAGAGAGCAGGGGCATGGTAAAATTATCCAACACAGTTCAGTACTTGGTATTATTTCCCTTTTTGGACGAGGGGCGTATAATGCTAGTAAGTATGCGGTAGAAGGATTAACCGATACTTTACGCTTAGAACTTCAAGATACAAATATTTACCCGGTCTTACTTAATACTGGTCCCATAAGCAGTAACTTTCGTAAAACTGCGGTAAAAAAACTTCAAGAGAATGTAGATATAGAACACTCCATCTTTTCAAAAAGATATGAAAAGAGTATCAATGGAGAACAGAAAAAAGTCCCTTTCAATGAAGAGGCAATCTCTGTTGCAAAAGTTGTACATAAAATTATCATAGCAAAAAAACCAAAACCTAGATATTATATTACAAAAGCTACTTATCTATTAGGTTATATTAAAAGGCTAGCAAGTAGCTCTTTGTTAGATAAATTGTTGATTAGGGTAGGGTAATTAATAATATTAAGGTGGCAGAATAATGAATAAAAAAGAGAATAACATAGAAACAGTAGAGGCTATAG
>JAYEHY010000128.1:0-7616 GCA_034659695.1 Campylobacterota bacterium
TGGTGTTGTTGCTATTAGATTTGACATTAAAGAGTGGAGTGAATTAAAAGAAACTAAAGGAAAAATAGATTTCTTTATCTACCCTAAGCAATTCAAATATTATGTACCAAACGCAATCCAAGCAACGCTAAACAAACTATAAGAGATGAAACTCCCTTCTCTTATATAACTATTCAACACTACCTTACTATACTTGTGGGTTATTCGGTTATGATGTGAATCCAAGACGATAGACAAATCAATATTCAATGTTTTATTTTAACGAGTAAACTGATTTCTAAATGCTTTTGCCCCATCTTTACTTGATTCTATCTGATCGGAAATATCGTGAAATGAAAAACGTAACTTACTTTGTTCTATGGTCTCCATCTCTTTTATTTTATTAATATTTATAAGGTAAGAGCGGTGCATACGTACAAAATCATGACCCAGTAATTGTTTCTCAAGGTCAGATATTTTGTGTGCATAATAAGAGAAACCTTTCACGGAACGCAACATCACTTCACTAAGATCTGCTTTAACATAATAGACCTCTTCCGGTTTAAAAAGATAATAATTTTCACCATTCTTACTCATAAGACGAAAATCTTTTTTACTTTTAGTCTCGAATTTGACACGTTCTATACTCTGTTGCAACTGTTCCATACTAAAAGGTTTTACAAGATAACCAACCGCTCCTATGTCAAAGGCTTTAAGTGCATGTTTATCATACGCCGTTTGGAAAATGATTGCTAAACTCTCTTGTTGATAGCGTAGTTCATATCCTAGTTCCAGACCATTCGTACCGGGCATGTTAATATCAAGAAGTGCTAGATCGAATCTTTCTTCTTTCATACATTCCAATGCCAGTGCAGGATTATCCGCTTCTGTAATATCTTCATAGCCTAGGGTATGAAGCATTCTTTTGAGCCTAGCAAGCGCTAAGGCTTCATCATCGACAATCAGTATTTTCATAAGCAGTCTCCTAAGCTAATAGTAAATGTTGGATTTTCTTTGTCCGTGATTTTGACAGTTCCCCTACAGAGTAACTTTAAACGCTGTTCAAGATTTGTAAGCCCTGTACCAAAACGTGTACTTTTGATAGGCTTGCCGTCATTACGAAGTATAAGTGCATTCCTAGCTTCATCATATCTAAGCATTATTTTTAAAGGCTTCTGGGTCTCAAAACCATGTTTTATAGCATTTTCTACCAAAAGTTGGATTGAAAATTTTGGTACAGATATCCTTGGCATACTACCTAAAGTCTTAAAAGAGATTTTACCTGAAAAACGAATATTTTCAAGCTCCACATAATCTCCCACATTTCTAATCTCATCAACTAGAGGGATACGGGCTTTCTCTTCCATGGTATTTCGTAAAAAAGTAGAGACTTTTAGTATGGCATCTTCTGCCTTATTTGGGTCTTGGTGAATAAGCTCCGCGATGGAATTTAGCGCATTAAACAAAAAGTGAGGATTGAGCTGTGTTTCAAGTGAGCGTAGGCGACTTTGTACATAGTCATGGTCGATGAGCTCTTTTTCATTACGTATCTTCACAAAGCGGTAGAGCAAGGCAGCTACAATGTAGGTTAAAAAACCTATGGCAACAGCAATCTCTCTAATATATTGTAATATTTTATTCTTTTTTTTGCATAATTCTCTTCATTATTTTAATGAATGATTTTAGCATATCTCTTGTTTATATTCTATTTTTTGAAAATACTTTTGACCTTCCTAAAATGCTTAACTTAACGCCATTGGGGGTCACTCCAGCGTTTAATAATGGGTGCTCCTGCAAGGTTAATAACCACATCCACACCTTCAAGTTTTTGAAGTATCATCTCTTCATCATCACTTCTCTCTATGATAACCGTATCTTTAAAAGACTCTTGTAAGGCTGTACCTACAAACCCACTTGCTCCAGTTAGTGCTATTTTCATCTGAAACCTCCTATTTCAATATACAGTAGTACCCTACCATTAAAGTAATTTCTCAATATCTTCTTCCAACGCTTTAGGCTTTGTGGAAGATCCAAACCGCTCAACAACATTGCCTTGTTTATCTACCAAAAATTTCGTAAAATTCCATTTAATTGATTCACTCCCCAAAATACCCACCTGCTCAGACTTTAGGTGTACATAAAGTGAATGGGTATTATCTCCATTGACCTTAATTTTAGAGAACATAGGAAAGGTCACACTAAAGTTCACACGACAAAAGTTCTGTATCTCAGCCTCACTGCCTGGCTCTTGAGAGCGAAATTGGTTACAAGGAAACCCTAGAACCACCAGCCCTTTCTCTTTATACTTTTTATACAGTGCTTCCAGTCCTTCATACTGAGAAGTAAACCCACACTTACTAGCAACATTGACGATGAGCATCACCTTACCTTTGTACGGTTCAAGTCTTGTCTCTTTACCGTCGATGCTCTTCACTTTAAAATCATAGATCGTATTCATAGGTGTATCCTTTGCATAGGTATATAGGCTCAGTATCATAAGTGATGAGAGTAGTGTTTTCAACATAGTGTATCCTTTTGATTAGTTATTGTATTATAGGGTAATCTAGTGTTATTTACTAGGTGTTTTTTGTTTGTTGGTGGGGTAGATAGCGTATATAAATAAGATATGACCTTAGTTTGCCATCAAGCACGGTACTAAAATAGGTAGTATAAAATACTGATAAAAAAGTAGTTTTTACAACCAAAAATCCAAAAAAAATAGAGAAATATGTTAAAGTCTTTTTATGTATCCCAATGGCATCTCCTTTGAGCAGTTTAATTCTTATTTTTGAGAGGCTACTACATAGATATATTAATCTTTAAGAGTGCTATTTAACTGGAAAATTTTTAATGATTATAATCACAAGCCCCCCCACTTCAAAACGAAACTTCTTCATCTTAGAGTGGTTAAGTATAACACCATCTTCTTGAAGATGTAGCCAGTCACGTACAGAGATGTCTATGGTCGTATCTCCTGACTTCACCTACTAAATCCAAAGAACAGCTGGGTAGGTCGATGTTCAGTAAAAAATGTAGGCACTAAAATTTTAGCTAACATCTCTTCTCCCCCTATTTAAGGAGCTTACTCTCTTTCTTGTAGTGTGGATAGGTGAAGTCAGGAAAGTTGTGATAATTAGATAATTATGAATAATTTTTTATTATTTGACATTTGGAATAAATGACGTTTATAGCAGGGATTTAAGGTGTTATGTTAAGTTGTGACAAATAATCAGGTGCAACGATAAGTTATGCCCTACGACCGTATTATCGATACATTTAGGCATACTAGTGACACCTTTGGTGACACTTTTTTTAACTTAAATATACGATTCCATGCAATATATTTAAGAAACGTATAGGTAATATCAAACTGTAACCTACACAGGTTCAAATAATGAGTGCACCGGAGACAACACATATCCCATCTTTTTATAACCCTTCATTCGTTTATTGAAACTACTTTTAAGCATTGGAACAGATGAATCAATAAAATCAATGGCAAGACATTGCTGTCCCTGTCTGCCAATGCGTCCCAAATACTGTATGATCCGTTCAGGATAGGAAATAGGCATTGTGAAAATAATGGTGTCGAGATGACCTATATCAATACCTTCACCAATGTAACTGCTTGTCGAAAGAATAATAGAGGCATTTTCTGTTTTTTCAAACTGTATTCTTTTCTCTTTTGTTTTCAGCCCGCCGTAAAGTAAAACAGCATCAATGCCTCTTGCATCCAACATGTGCCACAATATATTCAAGTGCTCTATACGCTCACTTAGCAGCAGTATTTTTCTTTCTGAAAGTTTCATAATTTCACCTATAATCTGTTTATTGCGTATTTCATCTTCTGTAATCTCACCAAGCATCATTGTAAAGTGATCCATAAAAGTATCATATTGGGTTGTGATCGTTTTCAAAGTATGTTTGACTGTACTTTTTCTTACAGATTCATGTACTATATCTCCACATTGCAAGTACATTATTGCTTCCATTCCATCTTTACGTTTGGGTGTTGCACTCAACCCCAACACATATTTTCCTTTAAATTTTTTAAGTGGTATTTCAAAGGACACTGCCGGCATATGATGTGCTTCATCAATAATGATCTGCGAATAGTTTTCAATCAATTCCGGTCTATTCCTCAATGACTGCAAGGTGGCAACATCAAGACTTCCATTAAGCGTTTTCTTTCCTTTACCCAATATTCCAATAGATTTGATATCTATCTTGAAATATTCACTTAACCTCTTACTCCACTGCTCCAACAATACCGTCTTATGTACCAATATCAATGTACCTACCCTACGCTCTGAAATAACTGCTGACGCGACTGCTGTTTTACCAAATCCCGGAGGAGCAATCAGCAAAGAATAATCGTTCTTCAATATTTCTTTTTTTGCTTTTGTTTGCTCATTCCGAAGATTTAAGAAGAATTCCTGGATAGGTATTTTTGCGTTCAGTCTATTATCTTCAACACTCACATGAACTCGGTGTTTTTTAAAGAAAGATTTGAGTTTCCCATACAAACCACGAGGTAAAATAATGTATCGCTCATTCAAGTCGTACATGGAAACAACACGTGGCGTATTGAATGTTGACAATCTCTGCTTTTGGTGCATGAAGAATTCAGGATTGTAAAATGACGCCATACGTTTAAGTAGATTGAGAAGCGTTTTGGACAATACTGCTTTTTCGATATAGATGGCATCATACAAAATAAGAGGTATCGATTTAGGAACCACTAATTTTTCTTGTTTAATTTCCCATGGCATCAAAGATGTTGACTCAGTCAATTTTACATAATCAGCAATTAGCCTGTGTAACTTCTGAGGTAAAATTTTTTCAACATTCTGCAGCACTCCCCATTGATCTACATAGGGTTGCATAGTCTCGATATCAATAAAGAGTGTTTTACCCTCACTTCTTGATCCATAATGAAGTGGTAAAGCGATCAAGTTTCCCAATGCATCAGGAGCAACATAATCTTGATTGGGAAATAATCTATCATAACTTTTCATATCAATCCCATCACTGATATCCATAGCACGGGTTATAATGAGGTCACCGAGAATTCTAGTATCTCTTGCACGAACATCTTCCAAAAAGAAAAACCAAATATGTATACCATTTCCAGATTTTGAAAGTTCAAAATAGGGAATAATATCCATTGTTTTACACACTTCATAAATTGCCCTGGCATCTGTTATAAAACTGGATTTATCAAGATCAATGGCAAGAAAAGAACACATACTCTGATTTTTGACGGCATAGGTACCCATACGAATCTTACCTTCTAAATGTTGCTGAATCACAAAATCGTTAATAGGGATATAGTCACTACCCCGAAAGGTCTTTGTTACAGGGGCATAACCTTTTTTCAAACCATCTTTACTGATCCAGTGTTTAGCATATGCAAGTTCATTGCCAATAAAGAGTTTACGGAAAAGAGCAATTTTATTGGCTTTTGAAAAAGGTGACTGTTTTTCAATTTCTTGTTTTATTGCTGTGATCTCTTTTTCAATAACAGATTTTTGTTCTTCAAGATAAGATAGCCTCTGGTAAAGTTTGCTAAGCTGCATCTAATACAAAAAGCCAAAAAAATAAAGTGGAATTTTATTGCTATTCACCGGCTCTATCGCATTAGAAGAAACATCGCTTTGTGGAACATTATTATCTAGATGAATATTATTTTTTTTCATTCAAATCACTTTCTTCCATAGAATTAATCTCATCTTCCAAATCTTTCAATATAGACATAACCTCATCAAACTCAATATATTTATCAAAAATCATATTTCGCATAGATGCATAGTCTGCTTTTAACTCTTTATATCTAAACTCTGGCGGCAATAACTTTAATGCTCCAATTTTTGCATCTTCATACTTTGCCCAGGCACTACTATAAAATCTTTGCTTAAAGGCAACTACACCTTCCAAAAGTTCTAAGTTTGATAAGGCTTTATCTTTTACACTGGATGTAGCCATCATTGCCAGATCATAATAATGTCTTGAATGTCGCAAAGGTATCTTCTTTTCTTCTGCTCGATTAGCCTCTTGATGTAAAATAGTTGCTTTCTCCCAAAAGGTTCTTTCAGCAACTATGGTAGCAACTTGACATGTAGGATTTTCAAAATATTCAGGAAATTTTTGTGCCACAAATGAACTTATCTTATAAATAGAAAAAGGTGACCATGAAGCCAAAGGACCAATTTCTAAAAGTATTTGAGGTCTTAGTGCTGGGTCACTAAAAAGAGAGGGATATTGTATATTAATGGAGAAGCCATCTTTCTCATCTATTTTACAGATGCAGTGGGGCTCAAGTATATCAGATACTATTGGTAGTAGCTCATCAGCTATATACTTTTTAGCATCCTTATTTATCCGCTCATTAAACTTAGTCTGTTTATTTTTACTACGATCAGCATATGGGTTTTCTCCTGTCAAGAGTTCCCAGTCAAGAATGAGATCAATATCTTCAGAAAACCTTCCTATAAGATCAAATACTTTGGAAAGACTTGTCCCGCCCTTAAACATCAAAATCTTATTGAGTCTAACATCTAAAAAAAGTTTATCTAATGTCCAGACTACCCAGAAATCTTTCTCAACAATTGCATTGGTAGTTTTCATAAGAGTTGCAGTTTCAGAAAAAAGTTCATTTCTGTCTTTCTCTGATAAATTAGCTACTATATCCATCAGGTCTCCCTACAAATCTGCTTAATAGCTTCATATATCCATACGGTGGATGATTGCGTATCTTTAAGTATCTTTAAGTACATCTTTGGCTCTATACGTTTTCTAATGGTTTCTACGACATCATCAGTAATACGTTCTTTCCCTAAGACTTTTAAAGCTTGAACGATGAGAGAGCTCTCTTTATATTTAAAACCTATATTTTTTAAGGAGGATTTTTTAAATTCCAGTGTTGTACCCAGAATATCATAGGTTCTATTTGGACCATCACTGAGGTAAATATATTTAGCAACTACCTGGGTAGATAATCCAAACATATTTAATGCAGTATCTCCTAAAACTTCTATACGCCAGTTAAATTTTCTTGCAAATGCTCTAGCTACCAGGTCAATATCTGGGCTAAGGTTCTGTTTTAAAAATTCACTATATTTGGGGTAATCATATATACCTCTGCAAACTCTGCGTATCTTCCCATCTTTCATGAGATCAGATAAAACATTGTCTGCCTGCTGACGACTGAACTTTTCAAGAAGATCATTTGCAGAAAATGCCCACCCCCTACCATGTCCAGATATGAAGTAAAATGCGTTATCATAGAGTCTACTCATCACATACCTTAAAATATTATCTAGAAAAAAGTATATACTTTTCTAGATTTATATTTGCTTTATCACTGGGTTTAACGATAATTAAATTAGCAATTAAGCACAACATATCACAATATTAGAGGTAATGCAATACATATATTTTAGAAAGTATTTAGGGTAATTTACTATTGACTTTTGGACTAATGGAAGTCCGAAGACTTCATAATATCGAGAGGTGCAACGATAAGCCGGGTTTTGTCGTGGGTAGTTATTTATCTAGGCGTTATGTTGCCATAACGCTCAAGCGAAGTATGTGTGCTGATCTAACAGCTTGTGAGACTTATACCATATACTTCTTGC
>JAYEHY010000129.1:0-28680 GCA_034659695.1 Campylobacterota bacterium
GAGATACACCCCTGCCGTTCAATCTCCACTTTATGATATTTAAAGATTTCTATCCATACACTAAAGAATCAACACTCTTTAAATATTATGATAGAAAAAGGGGGAATGTGACACTGTTTTTCATTTTATTGGGGGGGGTAGCCTTGGTAGTGGAGAGGCTTACTGCTTCAACTTCTCCCCCACCAACTCATTTACCACCTTAGGGTTTGCCTTACCTCCTGTGGCTTTTAGCACCTGCCCTACGAAAAAGCCTAGCAGCTTACTGTTACCCGCTCTAAACTTAGCAACATTGTCTGGATTGTTCTCGATAACTTCATCTATGATAGGTGAGATTATGGCAGGGTCGCTTATCTGAACTAGTCCTTTGTCTTGGACTATTTGGGTGGGGTTTGCTCCACTCTTTACCATCTCCTCAAACACCTGTTTGGCTATCTTGCTTGAGATGGTCTTGTCGTCTATCATTTTAACAAGCTCTGCTATCTGCTTTGCGTTAAATTTCAGCTCATCTGCTTCTCTCTCTTTTAGCTCTCTAGCTACATCATTTGCTACTATGTTTGCCAAAGCTACTGGACTACTTATATCAGCTAAAGCCTCTGCGTAGAAAGATGATAGTTTTTCATCACGAGCTAGGGTATTGGCTACCTCTGTGTTGAGTCCAAGCTTGGCAGTGTAGTTGTCATACAGTGCCTGTTGGGCTTGGTTCATAGCTACCACTTCACCATCTATCTGCTCTTTTTTTGGCTCTGGTTTCGCTTCACTCTCTGTGCTATTTTTTGGCTTCTCTTGCTTCTTTTTGCCCCATGAATCTTTTAATCCAACGATTTTATTGAATACAGGGTTCTCATCGGTATAGTCCACTGGGTCAGCATAAAAATACCCCTGTCTCTCAAACTGAAATCTCTCATCAGGTCTGTTGCTGATAACAGCAGGCTCTATAAGAGCATTTTTGATGACCTTTAGAGAGTCAGGGTTTACATCCTCTAGCCCCTCTGGTGCTTCATCTTTGAAGAGTCTGTCATATACCCTTACTTCTACTTTTTTGGCCTCTTTGGCATCTACCCACTGGATAGCACTTTTGACCTTGATGCCACTTCTGTCTTCACCGCTTTTAGAGTCAGGGTGATACTCTGCTTTTATCTCTACGATATTGCCCTTAGCGTCTTTGATGACCTCTTTGCATGTGATGATATAGGCGTGTCTAAGCCTCACTGATTGAGTGGGTGTGAGACGATAGTAACCTTTTGGAGGGTTCTGCATAAAATCATCGCGTTCGATATAGATCTCTTTAGAAAAAGGTAGTTTTCTTGAGCCCTCTTTGGGTACATCATGCGGGTAGTATGGAGCATCTATCTCCTCTCTGCCTTCATAGTTTACGATGGTTACTTTGAGTGGATCTAATACCGCTAGCACCCTTGGTACTTTAGTGTTCAGGTCGTCTCGTATAGAAAATTCTAGTTGTGCTACATCTACCATAGAGTTTGCTTTTGCTATGCCGATGCCATCACAAAAGTTCAAGATAGACTCTGGAGTGTAGCCTCTTCTCTTGTACCCTGCGATAGTAGGCAGACGAGGGTCATCCCATCCACTTACTTTGCCACCCTCTACCAACTCTAAAAGCTTTCTTTTACTCATCACCGTGTAGTTGATACCAAGTCGTGCAAACTCATGCTGGTATGGGCGTGGTGTATCAAGCCCTAGTGTATCAAGTACCCAGTTGTAAATGTCACGGTTGTTTTCAAACTCTAGCGTACAGATAGAGTGTGTGATACCCTCTATGTAGTCAGAGAGACAGTGAGCAAAGTCATACATAGGGTAGATAGCCCATGCATCACCTGCTCTAAAATGATGAGCGTGCCTGATACGATAGAGAAGTGGGTCTCTCATCTTCATATTGGCTGCGGACATATCTATCTTGGCTCTTAGGACATGTTCACCATCTTTGAACTCACCGTTTTTCATCCTCTCAAAAAGGTCTAGGTTCTCCTTGATGGATCGTTTTGCATATTTGCTTCGCTTACCAGCCTCTTTTACCGTACCTCTATACTCTCGCATCTCCTCTTCGTTGATGCTATCGACATAGGCCTTGTCCATCTTAATGAGCTGCACAGCATAACCGTATAGTTCAGAAAAGTAGTCAGAGGTAAACCGTACACTCCCCTCCCAGTCAAACCCAAGCCACTCCACCGCATCTTTGAGAGCTTCTACATATTGTGTGTCTTCTGTGGTGGGATTGGTATCATCCATTCTCAGATGACAGTGACCACTATAATCATTTGCAATACCAAAATTGATACAGATAGATTTGGCGTGTCCTATGTGTGGAAATCCATTGGGCTCAGGAGGAAATCTCGTTGTTACCTCTTTGTATTTACCTGATTTCAGGTCCTGTTCGACTATCGTGCGTAAAAAATCTTTACTCTCGCTCATTGCAATTCAACCTTTTATTGTGAAACTATTAGAGTTCTTGCAAAACTTGGAAGTGATACTTTAGCTTCACCATATGACGAGGCTAAAGCCATCGTTTCCGATAAGTTTTGCAAGATGTCTATTATATAAATTGTATTTTATCAAATTTAGTACCTATAGCATCTTAGAGTTGTAAAAAGATAAATAATAATTTTAGCTATAATTAGATTATGAAAAATCTCAAAAATGCACTCTTACTTAAACAACTTTATCAACTTAAGCAACTAGGATATAGATATACTTCTATTGTTCCTTATAAGGAGGAAGAGCTTAATCTTACACTTCCTAATACACTTGTGTCATTAGAGAAACAGGCAAACAGCTGTCACCTATGTGAGTTGAGCAAAAGTCGTAATAAAGTTGTATTTGGTGAGGGTAGCCCCCATGCTGATATACTCTTTGTTGGTGAAGCACCGGGTGCAACTGAAGATAGTAGCGGTAAACCTTTTAATGGTCGTTCTGGTGAACTTTTAACACGTATGATAGAGAATGTACTTAACATCACTCGTGATGATGTCTATATTACAAATATTGTGAAGTGTCACCCTGCAAATAACCAAGTACCTACGCCCTCTCAAGCACACACCTGTCAACCTTATCTACTAAAACAGATAGAGCTTATGGAGCCTAAAATCATTGTTGCACTAGGTACTACAGCCTACCATTACCTAACAGGAGATGACAGTAAAATAGCACAAGTAAGGGGTACTATTCATGAACAGGATGGGTATAAAGTTATTGCTACTTATCATCCTAGCTATTTGCTAAGAAATCCTAGTGCTAAAAAAGAGGTATTTGAGGATTTGTTAAAAATAAAGGGGCTTATGTAAGAGGATAAAACCCCTCTTACAAATACAGTTTCTACGCTTCTCTCGCTGTTGTTTCTATAAGTTTAACAATAGAAGGATCTTCAAGTGTAGAGATATCTTGAGTGATCTCTTCATGTTTTGCAATAGAACGTAAAATTCTTCTCATTATCTTACCTGAACGTGTTTTAGGTAGTCCTGGAACTTCAATAATATGGTCTGCTTTAGCAATATTACCAATTTCAGTCGATAGTAATGCATTGATATGGTTTTTAATATCTGCATTAATATGACCATCTTTTAATACAATATAGATAAAAATAGACTCACCTTTAATAGCGTGAGGACGTCCTACAACAGCTACCTCAGCTACAGAGTCATCTTTCTTAACTGCTGCTTCTATCTCCGCTGTTCCCATACGGTGTCCTGAAACATTGATAACATCATCTACACGACCTGTAATCGTAATGTATCCATCTTCATCTGCCACTGCACCATCACCAGAAAAATAAACAGGTTTTCCATCTTTTACTGCGTCACCAAAGTATGCTTTTGCATAACGTTCAGAGTCACCCCATACATTACGTATCATACTTGGCCACGGTTTAGTAATACATAAAAGTCCTGTCTCACCTACCTCTTTTACTGTTCCATCAGGATCAAGAATTTCTGCCATAATACCTGGGAGTGCAAATGTTGCACATGCTGGCTTAATAGGTGTAGCACCTGGAAGTGGGCTTATCATATGTCCCCCTGTCTCTGTTTGCCACCATGTATCAACAATAGCACAATTTGAATTACCCACTGTCTCATAGTACCATTTCCATGCTGGAGGGTCAATAGGCTCACCAACAGTTCCGAGAACCTTAAGAGAAGAGAGGTCATACTTTTTAGGCTCTTCTTCACCCATCTTATGCAGTACACGGATGGCTGTTGGTGCTGTATAAAACTGTGTAATCTTATGGTCTTGTACCATTTTCCAAGCACGACCTGCATCTGGGTATGTTGGTACACCCTCAAACATAAGTGTAGTTGTACCTGCTGCGAGTGGTCCATAGACAATATATGTATGTCCTGTAATCCATCCTATATCTGCTGTACACCAAAATACGTCATCACCTTTTACATCAAATACCCACTCCATAGTCATTTGAGCCCATAAAATGTACCCTGCAGAGTTATGTTGTACGCCTTTTGGTTTTCCTGTACTTCCTGAAGTATAAAGTAAAAAAAGTGGATCTTCAGAGTCCATAAGCTCAAAAGGACACTCTTCTGACTGATCAGTGATAAGTTCATTGTAGTTATGGTCTCTACCCTCTACCCACTCTGTATCTTCATTATTTCTTTTCACAACAAGTACTGAGTTAACACACTCTCCACCTAGTGAAAGTGCTTTATCAACGACCTGTTTTAACATATATGGCTTACCTTTTCTAAAAGCACCATCTGCTGTTATTACTATTTTAGCTTCAGCATCTTCAATACGATCCCTCAAAGCTTCCGCAGAGAAACCACCAAATACAATAGAGTGGATAGCTCCTATTCTTGCACAAGCTAACATTGCATATGCTGCTTCTGGAATCATTGGCATATAGAGAACAACTCTCTCACCTTTTTTAACATTAAACTCATTTTTAAGCAGGTTTGCCATTTTATTTACACGTTGTGAAAGCTGTGCATAAGTGATGTGTTCTACATCTCCTCTGTCACCTTCAAAGAGTATTGCTGTTTTGTCAGCTTTATCGGCAAGGTGTCTATCGATACATTGATTAGAAACATTCAGCTTACCATTGGTAAACCACTCATAAAATGGTGCATTACTCTCATCAAGTACCTTATCATACGGTGATAGCCAGTCTATTTTCTCATCTGCAAACTCTTTCCAAAAACCTTCATAATCTTCGATGGCTCTGTTTTGTAACTTCCAGTATGCTTCCATACTATTTACGGCTGCACTTTTAGCAAACTCTGGGTTTGGGTTAAAAATTTCTCTATTTTGACTCATTGTTACTCCTTATATGAATAGGGGATCCCTAATAGTTATTATTAAAACAATTTTAGCATAAAATAAAAAAGAATTAAAGAAAAGATGTAAGAAATTTTAAATAGGAGTAATTTTATCCTATTTGTTACATTTATGACTCTTCTACATCTGCTAAGGTTAAAGCAAAGAGTACATTTACTCCTTGAGACGTTAAAACACTGTATGCTTCTTGTAAGGTTATTCCTGTTGTTATAATATCATCAACCAATATGACATCTATATTAGATTTACCTCTATATTTAAAGTCTCTAGGATGAGATAAACGGTACTGTAAAGTTTTTCCTGAATACTTTACTCTGTTATACGCTAAAAGTGTAGAGTGTTCTACAATGACTGTAGGCATTTTCATAGCATGGGTTAATACTGAGACATGAGAATAACCATTTTTTACATATTCATCAATCCCAACGATGTAAACATCACCATCAGCATTTTCGATAAACTCTTTCATAAATGGCTTAAAGAGTAGATTTGCCAAGTACTTATATACTCTATAACCCTCTGGTTTGTGTTTCGTATGAAGAAGAGATTCAAGTGTGGTATATTTAAAAAAACTTATAACATCAAGTGTGCCTACTTTTCTTGTACCTATTGTAGGTACAAGTAGTTGTGTCTGACAAGTATGACATATGACTTTAACACTTAATTTTGAACAACTAAAGCAACGCATCCAATGCCTCAATAGCACGCATAGGTAATTCTACGTCAGCACCAAAGCTCTCTCTAGGATTAATACGAATAAGTGGAATGTCAAATCTTTTGGCTATTTTTTCAGAAGTATTACGTACAGTAGGTACAGCTGTCCCTGCACCTAGCTCTACTATGACTAACTTAGATTTTTCCTCTTCAATATTGTCCATCCACGCTACAAGTCTTTCTCTTTGTGCATTAGTTCGTGTAAAGTCCCATGTAAAATCACTGAACATCAAAATATTTGGTCTAGCTATAGCCCCACAAAAAGGGCATTGAGGTAGAGGCTCTTTCGCTTTAAAGCCCTCTTCTATCTCTACTGTTGTCTCCGTTGAACTCCAGAGCATTCCCTCACAATTATCTACACATTGTAAATTATCTATAGAGCCATGACACTCCATAACTCTTTTATCTAAAAACCCTGCTTTTTGAAATTGTCCATCTACATTAGAAGTAAATATAAATGCTCCATGCTTTTTAGTTTTAGAAAAATCCAAAAGCTTCTTAAATCCTTCATGTGGTGCAGTGTCACGATAGAGATGGAGTCTATGACCATAAAAAGCCCATGCAAGTTGTGGGTCTGTTTCAAACCACTCAGGGTTTGCCATCTCTTCAAACTCTAGCCCCAACTCTTTAGCTTTAGGATACGCTTCCCAAAAACCTTCTACTCCTCTGAAGTCAGGTAAACCACTATCTACCCCCATACCTGCCCCTGCTGTTATAAAAATGGCATCGGCATCAAACAATAACCTCTTAGCACTTTGTATATTTTTTGCAATATTCATAAACTAAACCTACCGTACAGTACTTAATAATTTCTCTCTTAAGGCTTCTACAGAGCGTACTGCATTACTATGCTCTGTAAAACCCCAATCTACCATCATATACGGAATTTCTGCTCTTTTACTTGCTATTTCATCACGAGGCCCATCTCCGATAAATAGCGAATACTCTTTAGTCATATTTGTCTCTTCCAATATTTTATAAAGCATATCAGGGTTTGGTTTTCCTTGTGCTACGTCATCATAACAAGCAATGGAGGAGAAATAGTCATGAATTTTAAGATGAGTTAAGGACTCTATAGTTGACCTTCTATAGGCATTAGTCGCAACTGCTAAGGTACAACCCTCTTTTTGGAGAGTTTTAAGTAATGCTTTTATACCGTCATAAAGTACTAACTCACTTTCATGGTTTTTAGTGTAGTATTCTGAAAACCACGTTTCATGATGTGCTTCAAATTTTTTAGTATGATAAAAAGTTTGTGCAGGGTTAAGTGTATGGTCATTGACTCTTTTTAAAATATACTCTTGTGCCATAGGCTCATAACCTAACTTTACACGTACATGGTTAATGGCATTGGCTATGGTTAAAGAGGAGTTAACCAAAGTACCATCCATATCAAAAATAATTAACTTTTGACTCACTTTTTCTCCTGTCTTGTGAGTTTAATATAAATAGAAAGTCCTATAATTAATGCCGTAACCGCCCCAATAAGATAGACAGAATAGAGTAACTGACTTGGATCTGTCAATGCAAACTTAAATACTAACATTAAAGACTCTATAGAAAGAGCAATAATAATAGAACCTAAAAATCTCACCATCGTTTGATGGGAGTCTCCGCTATTGCTCTTTTTCTCTTGACCTAAAACTTCTTCTTCAAAGATGGCTTTAACCAAATCAACAATAGCTAAAGAGAGCGTAAGTAAAATGGTAGATTTAAACATTTGATTAATGTCAATATTTGAAAAGTCCAATCCTACATGCATGAAAGTAGCAACCCCTTTAATAAAAAGAAGTATAGCAACAACAAAAAGTGCCATAGAAAAAGAAGCATATACTACTTTACTCACTGTACCAAAAATAGAGTTGATAGAACTAGGGTGTACCATTTTGAGAATATTTTTAAGCGTGATATCTATACAAACAATAGCTAAGACATTGTTATCTTTATCATAAAGTGGGAAAGTTGCGGTTACTACAAGTTCATTACTTACTAGAGATGGGTAAGGGTCTGTAAGCATACAGCGATGCTCTTCAAGTGTTTTATAGTAATAGGCTCTATCACTTCTGTCATCTCCCTTTCCAAAACCATTGAGTTTTGAATTAGATGAGATATTATTAACCATTTGAATACCATTACCATCTACAGCAAAGATAACCTCACTTTGTGGCAGTGCTTCTTTAAGATTTTTAATCTTTGAGATAACACTCTCTACTGTACCACCATCCATACTTTGAGATATGTTTCGACTCATGATATAGCACAGATAGGCTCTAGCTTTTGTTCGTATTTGTGAATACTCTTGTATCTCTTTTACTACTAGCATATTAACACTCCTTTATTGAATCGTTCCCATAATATCAGTAAATTTTGTCTTTTGATTAATAGATACACTAGGGACAATACTCCCTTTTTCTGAAAAAGTTAAAATTGTAGAACCCATTTCAAACCAACCAAACATATCTCCTTGATTTAAATATAAATGATTATAAGTATAATGTTGCGGTTCTCTAATATCTGAATTCGTTTGCACGTTTTTTTCAAAGGTGACTATCATTTTACCTACATTCAATGCACCGACAAGAACCAAAACCTGTTTTCTTCCTTTACTGTCTTCACACTCAATAACAACTCTTTCATTTTCTATAAAAAGGTCTTGTTTATTACGTAAAAGAGGAAAATTTACAGGATAGAGTTTTCCAGGAATATGTGTTAATGATAAAATTTTTAAATCCATAGGCATATGGTAGCGATGGTAGTCTTTAGGAGAAAGGTAGAAGTTTATAAACTCTCCTCCTTCTACTTCTGATACGGCATCTTTATGATTCTCACCAAAAAGTGCTTCTATACTGTAACTCATTCCCTTAATTTGATATGCTTTACCTTCTACAATGGTACCTGCATCTGAAATAAGTGCATCTACTCCACATATAAGTTTTGTTTTATCTTTGGGTAATTCCCTTGGTATTTCAAATGCTCTCGTAAAGAGTTTATTGAGTGTCTTATAGCTACATGGTTCTCTAAATTCACTCATATCAAGTCCCATAAGTTTTACATAGCTAGAGTTTATTATATGCTGTATAATAGAAGGAAATTCTTTACTTGCAAATGCTCCAAATCCATTTGATATAACAGAAGTAAAATGCTTAGACATCGATATCCTTTGTAAAATATTTTAAAGCATCTTCCATAAGTGCAATATGATAATTCTCCTGTTGATTAATAAAGTTAAAAAACTTCTCTAAATCTGAGCTCTCTTTAGCTACCGCTTCAGAGAGTTTTATACACTCCTCTTTAGCTGCAAGTTCTTCATTGATGCCATCTTTAAGAAACTGTACTATATTTTCTACTTGATATAACTCTCTCATAACAATACGAGGAATACCTAATATCCCCATCTCTGCCTGCATTTCACCAAAACTTTTAAGGTGAAAAAAACTTTCATCAATAAGTATTTGAAAAATTCTATTCATGTAGCTGTCTTTACTATGCATTTTAAGATAGTTATATATCATGATTAACTCATACTCTTTATAACTCTCTTCAAAAAGAAAAATCGTCAGAGCATCTGTAGCCTCTTGAGATAAAGAAGCTCCTTTATATTTACGTTCCATATTAAATGCTGTAATTTTTTCATCTTTCATATGCATCAAAACACTAGTCATATAATAGATATCACTCGAAATTCGATTTGATAAAGCTTTATTTTTAACAGCTATAAGCTGTAGATCTATCTCATTAAGTCTATTAAGAATATCTTTTATCAAGTCACTTAAATTTTCTACCTTTATAGAGATATGATCTCTATCATAATTGTAATATTCATCTATAACAATATGTTCATTTTCTAACCATGTAAAGTGTCTAAATAAAATATCTGAAAAATCGGAAAGTACTTTTTTATTGTTTGTTTTACTCATAAATGATGCCATCATTACCTCTAACCATACTTCATGAGTTTTTATCATTAATGTTTTCATATTATTTTTCCTCTTTTACATTTTCTTTTGGCACACAACTATTTGAAACAAATTTAGTTATAGCAGGGTAATCAGGAAATTCAATCCGTTTCTCATAAGTCTCTATTGCTGCAGCAAGTGCTAAGGCTACCATTTCAGAACATGCTGCATCTTCTTCAGGAAGTCTCTCTAGTAACTTCATTGTTGCCTCTATAAGATTTCTTACACCATTAAAATTTAACTCTCTAGCCTCTTCTGTAATCATAGAGCCTGCTACAATTGTGGTGGTACATCCTATAGCTTGAAAGGTGATATCTTCAATATATTCACCATCTTTATCTTTTGCTACCCTCAAATAAATTGCTACTTTTTCTCCATTCTCAGGATTTTTACCTATTCCTTCAGTATTATGTCCTGCTAAAGTACCATAATTCTTGGGGTTCATCATATGTTCAATTAGTTGTACGTCAACATTCATCGCTATTCCTATTATTGCTTCAATTATTAGGTATTATATCCTTTTGTTATTAATTAGGCAAAATGTATAGAAAAAACGTTATGATTTTAGTTCATTTTTACAAAGCAGGAGCAATAATGGCAAAATATGTACTATTTGATACAGAGACTACAGGAAATCAGGAAACAGATCGTATTATACAAATAGGTGCTATGGTAGTTCATAGTAAAGATAAGATTGAGGTTTATGATGAACTCTGTTCAGCAACAGTACCTATCAATATTGAAGCCATGGAAGTGCATAATATTACCCCTGATGTTATAGAAAATCAACCTCCATATAGTGAAACTAGCTTTGCAAAAAAAGTGATAGAGTTAAATCAAAAAGAGAATTATCTTATTGCACACAACATTAATTTTGATCTTACTATGCTTCAAAAAGAGGGTTTTAAAAATCACTACACACTTATAGATACTTTACGTTGTGCAAAGCACCTTCTGCCTCAAAGTCCTTACCATAGATTACAGTACCTGCGTTATGCTTTGGAACTTTATAAAACAGAACAAGCAGAAGCAGCAAAATGTAATATACAGATAAAAGCACATGATGCTTTAGGTGATGTGGTAGTGATGAAACTACTTCTGTCTAAACTAGTTACACTCACTAAAGATCAATATCCTTCTATTAACCCTATGCTAAAACTTGCGGAGCTTACACAGACACCTGTACTTATAAAAACTTTTAAGTTCGGTAAATATAAAGGACGGGATATCCAAGAGGTAGCACAAGAAGACAAAGGTTATATTAACTGGATGCAAAACAATATGGATTTAGATGAAGATATGAGTTATACTTTAAGGTACTATCTATCATAAATCTAGATTGAGGGTCTATTTACTCTCAATCGCTTTACTAATAGCATTATATACCTCTTCTAAATGCACAGGCTTAGTAAAGACATCATCTGCACCGGCATCTATAATTCTATCTTTTATATCATGATGTGCATCACCTGTTAAACCATAAATAATTGCTGGTGTATAATTTTTAGCCTTTTCTATCTCTCTTATCTTAACAATCGCTTCATCGCCATTCATCATTGGCATATTTTGATCAATAAAAATAATATCAAATCCATTATTATCAAGTAATTCAAGCCCCTCTTTTGCATTAAGAGAAGTTCGTACATCTAGTTGAAGTCTTTTTAAAATTTCTACCATAAGTTTAAGGTTAATCATACTGTCATCAATGACCAAAACGGTACGGTCTTTTAAATTATTATAATTTTGTGTTTCTGTATCTGCAAATTTTGCTTCACTCTCAGGGTAGATAAATGTATGTAGTGTATTAAATAACACTTTTGGCAAAATAGGATTATGAAGCAATTTAAATGAACCTTCAAAACGACACTCCTCTAAAGTAAAACCACTCTCTATAATAATGACATGACCTTTATTATTTAAAAACTGCTGTACTTCTATTGGTGACTCTATAGCTTTTTCTCTTTCTATAATTAACACATTATTTTCATCATCTATTTCTAATACTTTATTACTGTCTAAATGCTTATAAGAAATATTAAAGTTATCAAAATACTGTTGTATGCTCTCTAAAGGATGATGTAAACTAGATGGAGAACAAATAAGTACAGATAAATCTTTAAAATCATCGGGATTAATTTCTGTTTTAGTCTCCAAAGGTGTTTCACAAGGAAAAGTAAAAATAAATTCACTCCCTTCTCCTTTTTCACTTTCAACGGTTAGCGTACCGTTAAGCAAGATACTAAGCTGTTGCGAAATAGCCAAACCCAGACCTGTTCCACCAAACTCTTTTGCTGTTGAATCTTTCTCTTGTTCATAAGGTTTAAATATACTTTTTTGCTTCTCTTTATCTACTCCAATACCTGTATCAATGACACTTATTCTTAAAATATCTTTTTCTTTGTCATAAATTGCCTCTAAAATAATTTTACCATCTACAGGTGTAAATTTAATGGCGTTACTTAAAAGGTTATTTACAATTTGTTTAATACGATGTAAATCAGAATTAATCACAGCAGGTAAAAGAGGATCAATATAGGTAGTGAAGTTAATATTTTTTTTCTTTATTGCATTGTAAAAAAACTTTACAATATCTGAAAGTCCATCTAAAGGAGAAAAAGTTGTCTTATTGAGTGTCATCTTTCCATTAGTTACTTTACTCATATCTAAAGCATCATTAATAATGGAGACAATAAGATCAGAACTTTTTAATGTTGCATCAATGTACTCCTTTTTTTGTTCATCTTTTTCATTCAGCATTAGGAGTTCCATAAAACCAATAACTGCATTCATTGGTGTACGTATCTCATGAATTGTTGAAGCAAAATAGTGTTCATCTCTATCTATTTTTGACTGTAGTGCACGCTTTGACTCTTGACATAGAGCCAATGCATCAAATTCACCATTAGAAGAGCTATGGCTAGTAAATATTTCATGTTTCGTAGCAGTTGCAAACTGAACTAACTTATCTATATCTGCCTTAATAAACTGTTGAAATCCTTTACCAACACCTATCCATAACATACCCATCACTTCTTTTTTTTCACTGTCACTAAGTATAGGTATGATAAGTACTTTAGCAATACTTTTTTCATTGAGGCTATCTACCTTTTCATTAAAAAGTAGACTTCTCTCTATATCATTAATAAAAAGAGCTTGATGTGACTCATAACATTGAGAAAGAATACCTGATTGATCTAGAGGATATGTCAAAGAATCACTATCATTTATAGCAACCTTTTTTTTATTATTAACTAAAAGTAGATGAAAAATATCACAAGGTACAAAAGTTTGTATAGTAGTATGAAGAATAGTGGAGATATCCTTCCCTTCATTTTTTGCATTGACTAATAACTCAATACTTTTTTCTATAAACTCGTTAAATTCATTATCTGTCAAAAGCTCTCCATTTTATAATAAATACTATATTTAATAATACACAATAATTATAATATCAAAAAGCAACTTAACATTTATTAGATTAAGTCAATTCCAATACACTAGATACCTTTTTGTTGACGATTATAATCATATTAAGTACAAAATTTCATAAAAGTTTCATAAAATATTCTTACTTGCTTTAATAATTAGTTTGATATACTATAAATTAATCTATTATTTAAGTAAAGACTATAACTACTGTCTTATTTATACTTGAGTAATATTTTAAAAAGCAGTGAAATATAATTATTAACTTGACAAAAGAGAGTAATAGTTATATACTTTGCTTATCTTAATAATAAGGAAATAAAATGGTAGATAAAAGTTTATTTGATGATTTGTCAAAAGTTAATGGGTATATGGGTGCAGTATTAAGTGATTATACTGGAGAAGTATTGGTATCTGATACAGGTAAAGTAAAAAAACTAGATGAGACATCTATGCGTTTTAATGAAGACTTTAGAAATATTCATGATGTTACTGACACACTAGGTCTAGGTCATACACGTTCTATGGATATTAAAGCTGATAATGCAAACGTTGTTATGGCATGTAGTGGTGCAGACTCAAGAGTTCACCTTCATGCATTTGTAATTATGGAAAAAGATGGAAGTATTGCTTTAGCAAAGATGGCACTTGAAAGGCTTCTTGGCAAAGCTATTGAAGAGTTAGCTAAATAATTTATTCTAGCTTCTGTATGTTTCCTCTTTTAGAAGGAAACATACAACCTTTGACACTATACTTCTTTTAAAAATCTAATTTAATATTACCCCTATTTCAGTATAAAATCTTATAATAGCATAATTAATAATCTATTAACGATTGGAGCTAAACATGTTAAGATTTGCCCCGTCACCTACAGGTGATATGCACATAGGAAACCTACGTGTTTCCCTATTGAACTACCTTGTATCTCAGCAAAAAAAAGAGAGCTTTATTATTCGTATTGAAGATACTGATAAGTCACGTAATATTGAAGGTAATGATACTGAAATTATGCAAATACTAGAAAAATTTGCATTAAAGCATGAGAGTGTTTTTCATCAAAGTGAACATCTACATATGCATCAAACTCTGGCTATTCGTCTTCTTGAAGAGGGAAAAGCATTTCTCTGTACATGTACTGTAGATGAGTTAGAAAAAGAGAGAGAAGCAGCAAAAAAGAGTAACACTACATACAGATACAGTGAGAAATGTTTTAAAGTAAACAAAGAAGAGCATGCAGAACTTAAAAAAAGTGGTAAACCATTTGTTATTCGTCTTAAAAAACCAAAAAATAATATTGTAAATAATGACCTTATAAAAGGAAATATTGTAACTGAACCCCATGAAGTTGATTCATTTATAGTACTAGAAGTTGATGGTACCCCAAGCTACAACTTTGCTTGTGCATGTGATGATATGATTTCGGGAGTTGACTTCATAATACGTGGAGAAGACCATCTTTCAAATACACCTGCACAAAAACACATTAAAACACAGCTTGGATACATAGCAGAAACAACCTATGCTCATTTACCCATTATTCTTAATACAGATGGCAAAAAAATGAGTAAAGATGATAATGCAGGTTCTGTAAAATGGATGCTTAAAAAAGGCTTTATTCCTGATGCTATCATTAATTATCTTTTACTTTTAGGAAACAGTAAAGTACCCAAAGAGATATTTACACTCCCTGAAGCCATTGAGTGGTTTAATCTTGAAGATCTGTCAAAATCTGAAGTTAAATTTGATATTGAAAAACTACGTTTTATCAATGCAGAACACTTAAAACGTATGGATGACAAACAACTCTCTTCACTTTTTGGGTTTGCTGATGAAAAAATAGGAAAATTAGCTAAGCTTTATTTAAAAGAAGTTAGTACAACAAAAGAACTTGAAGAGAAAATAAACCCTATTTTTTCACCTAAGAATTTTGAAGGTAAATGGGGTAAGCAGATGAAAATAATAGAAGATGTTATTGCCAATGCACCTATGATAAAGTCATATGATAAGTTTAAGTCCTACACTATGAAAGAGAGTGGACTTAAGGAAGAAGACTTTTTTAAACCACTAAGAGTTCTGCTTACAGGTGCAGAGCATGGTCCAGAGTTGAGTGATATTTATCCTCTTATTAGTTCATATATTTTGGAGGTAGCATCATGAATGCTCTTATTTATGCCATTGTGCAAACACTACATACAGTTTTAAATCTCTACATCTGGATAGTTATTATCGCAGCACTACTTACTTTTGTACGCCCTGATCCTAATAACCCAGTCGTTCAAGTACTTTACCGTTTAACAGAACCTGCTTTAGATTTTGTACGACGCAAAATGCCTTTTGTTATTTTTTCAGGTATAGACTTGTCTCCATTAGTTATTATCTTAGGTTTACAACTTGTAGATAACTTTATGATGCGTGCTATTTTTGCAGGATAAATGATGAATAGGAAATATTTTTTTTTACTACTATTTAGTTTATCTTTACTAAGTAGCTCTTTGGTTGCTAAAACATTAAGCTTTAATGATGTACATAAGATGCCTCAAAGTGTTGAAAAGGATTATTACATTTGGCGTTTTATTTCTCAAAAAAACACTTCTGTGAATGATACTAAAATGATTATTCAAGAAGCCAATAACTTAAATAAAAAACTTAAAATTGCCTACAAAAAGAAAACTGGATTAACTGCTAAATTACACGCTAAACCTGCACCTTATAAAATAGCAGGTAGTATAAATTGGAAATTAAAATCCCAGGCAAATAAAGCTTTTAAGTCTGCTATTGAATTGGTACAAAAGGGTCAACTTCAAAAAGCTGCCAATAATTTTTATACTGCACATCAGAAGTATGTGCAGAGATGGGAAAAAGACAAGACACTATTTTGGCTCTATTTGGTCACAAAAGATAAAGCATATCTTAATAAACTACTTCAAAGTTACCATATTAATATGTACACGCTTCTAGCCGCAGATATGGAAAATAAGACTTACCCTAAAACAATTATTACGCCTTCTATTCGTAAAAACACTGTTTTTGGTATTGATGCAAAAGATCCTATAGCTTGGGCTAAAATGAAAGCTAAAATGAATGTACCTAATGCTGACTTAGATGACCTTGCAGATGACTGTGAGTCACAAGCAACCATAGGTATGCATACTTATCTTAAAGCAAAAGCATGTAACTTTAAAAAATCTTATTTTCCTATGCCTTATAGACGAACTATGAAAAATTTCTCAAAACAGAGACAGGCACTTATTTATGCAATTGCCAGACAGGAGAGCCGCTTTGTGCCTGCCTCAGTTTCACGCTCTTTTGCCTTGGGTATGATGCAATTTATGCCTTTTCTCATAAAACATATAGCAAAAGAGAAAGGGGAATATATGGATTTAGATATGATGTTTAGCCCCTATAAAGCCATAGAATATGCAGATTTTCATCTTGACTATCTCAATAAATACCTTTTTCATCCACTATTTGTAGCTTATGCCTATAATGGTGGTATAGGATTCACAAAAAGACTCATAGTCAAGCCCGAATACTTTAGAAAAGGTACATTTGAACCCTATTTAAGTATGGAGAAAATGACAAATATAGAAGCAAGAGAGTATGGTAAACGTGTACTTACAAACTATGTTGTATATCTTAATAGACTAGGAAACCCTACACGTCTTTTACCTTTTATCAATCAGCTAACAACTCCTTCTAAAACTGATAAATTTAGAAACTAATTTTTCATAAATTTTCTTTTTTTAACAGATACTTTGCCACTTTGGCAAAGTGTAACTCTCCTTTGCCATACAATTTACTCTCTATTGATAAAGTTAATTTTTTACTATCTATATGATTGAAAGTGACTAAATAATATCGTTTCCATTGTGATAAAAATGAGATATCTTTTAATAAAGCATCATTATCATTTAAAGGTTTAATACTTTTAGGTTCTTTATTATTTAACACTAAATGATAGTTATTACGTTTTAAAGATAAAGTATCTTCTTCAGCAGAGATACTTATAATAAATCTTTCATCTTTTTTACTCTCAATCTCTCTATCCTTTTTAGTAATATAAGTTGCCATTATAAGCAGTTGAGTAACATTTTCACTATTATAGAGTTGTAATTTTTCAGTTTTTTGAAGTTTTTGATGATAAGATAGTTTTTCTTGATACTTCATTATGAGTGCTTTCTCTTCTTTAGAACTGCACCCTATAAGTAGAAGTAAAATGCCTAGTACCCATATTGCATGATGCATCTGTACTCCTTTACAATTAGAAAGATTTTAACATACTTTCAATAAACATTTAAGTATAATTCACTTTAAGTTAATTAAAGGTTTATATGTGAATAAAAGAGTAGCAGTAGCATTTACAGGTCCATCGGGAAGTGGCAAAACTACACTTGTTGAAAAAGTAGCAGGAGTTCTTATAAAAGAACAAAAAGTTGCTATTATTAAAAATGATCCTAAAGATAAAGCGATATTTGATGTAGAGGGGAAAGATAGCGATAGATTTTCTAAAACTGGTGCCGAGGTTGTAGTCACATCTCCTACACGTACTACTTACCTTTCACAAAGAGAAAAAGGCTTAGATAAAATTGTTGATATGATAAACGATTTTGATATTTTACTTGTAGAGGGCCTTAAAACATTACCTCTTCCCCGTATTGCTATTTTTAGAAACAGCATAGATAAAGAGTATTTTAGTTGTAGTGAAGCCATAGCAATAGACCACAGTATTGACCCCACAAAATATAGCATACCAAAGCATATTGATATACTAGATTTAAATAACACCATTCAAATTATTGAGTGGATTCAAAAACATTCCAAGGAGATATAGATGCAAACCATATTTGATACTATAAAAAAAGTAGCCATTAAAATAGACCATGCAATTAAAACTGAAGAGCTAGGGTACAGTAACAGCGAAAACTCTTCTGGTGAAGATCAATTAAAATTAGATGTTCAATGTGATTACCTTATTGAAGATGCTTTTAAAGATATTTCTCTTGTGAAGTCACTAGTAAGTGAAGAGAAAGAGGGGGTAATGAAACTTCATGACGATGGAAAATATACAGTCTGTTACGATCCACTTGATGGTTCAAGTCTTGTAGATGTAAACCTCTCTGTAGGTTCTATTTTTGGTATTTATGAAGGTGAACTAAAAGGTGAAAATCTTGTAGCTTCTGCTTATGTTGTGTATGGTCCACGTACTGAATTAATAGTAGCAACAAAAGGAGAAAAACCTTCACTTTACAGAGCTAATGAAGGACTTTTTAACTTTATATCAGAAGTATCACTAAACGAAAAAGGTAAACTTAATGCTCCTGGTGGTACACAACAAAACTGGGATAAACATCATAAAGTTTTTATAGACTCTCTTTTTGCAGATGGTTATCGTTTAAGATACTCTGGAGGAATGGTTCCTGACTTACATCAAATCTTATTAAAAGGTGGTGGATTATTTTCATATCCAGGAACAACAGACAAGCCAGAAGGTAAATTAAGACAACTCTTTGAAATCATACCTTTTGCTTTTATTTATGAACAAGCGGGTGGACAAGCCGTTGATGAAAAAGGTCTGAAACTCATGGAACTAGTACCTAAACATCCACATGATACAAGCCCATGTTTCTTTGGTTCTAACAGTGAAATAAATGCCCTTAAAAAGGCTTATAAAGTTCATCTTTAATGTCAGATGAACTAATTGATGAATGGAAAATAGCCCTTAAAGAAAAAAAAATAGAGTTAGAAGCCTGCCAAAAAAAACATCATTTGCAAAGCTGTATGAAGTGTGAGGAACTGCTAAAATGTACCCTACGAGATAACTACATCAAAGCCGTCTATGATAGCATGAGTAAAGGTGTAGGTGGAGGATTTGAGTTTTAACTGTTAATTAAGAGCTGTTTCTCTTTTTTATTCATCTTTTTTATTTCATATTCTCGTTTAGATGCACTACTTCTACTAGAGTGTTCTTCACTAAATACTAAGTGGACAGGTCTTCTTCCACGTGTATATTTAGCACCTTTACTTGAGCCATTGTGTTCAGCTATACGCTTAATTAACTCTTTAGCAATACCTGTATAGAGTGTTGTATCTATACACTCTACAATATAGACATAATAGCGGCTATTCAGACTCATCTTCTAATAAATATGATTTAAAATTGATATGTATAGGGTCTAATGAAATCAAAATACCCTCAGAGTCAAATTCCGTACGGATAAGTACATCTCTCTTTTTTAACTCTAAAAAAGTTTGAGAATAAATTGTGGTAATCATTGGCTTACCTGAATACTCTTTTAAAAAACTCTCTTTTATGTAGTATTCTTTACTCATTCCTTCTAGCTTATAGTATAATTCATTAGCAAATGTATATATTTTTTTATTATGCAAACGCTTTTTTTTCATTTCATCATTTTTTTGTACTCTTAATCTCTCTTTATTTAATCTCTCAAAAACATCTTTCTTCTCTTCTTTCGTATAAGTTTTTCCTGCATCTTCATCTTCAAATTGTTTTATTAATCTATCATTATTTAGTCTCTCAAGAATAAGCTTCTTCTCTTCCTCACTAAATGTCTCTTTTTTAGAGATATTATCTATATGTAAATTTTCTTCTTCTGTACTCATAACGATATACTCCTTAAATTATATGTAATATTATAACATATGCACTTATAAATATTACTAATTATCAATAATACAGCACTTTTTAGATAAACTCTTCTTTATAATTTTACACTCTCATGTAAAACCAGAAACTCATCTGTTTAAGGAACTTTAACTATGTCTTGTAACAAAAAAGCCTATATTACAACCCCTATCTATTATGTAAATGACATTGCACATATTGGTCATGCATATACAACTATTATTGCAGATACACTTGCACGTTATTCTCGTATGTCTGGACTTGAAACATTTTTTCTCACTGGTACTGATGAACATGGTCAAAAAATAGAAGAAGCTGCAAAGTCAAGAGGAAAAACGACACAAGCATATGCAGATGAAATCTCAGCTACATTTAAAAATCTATGGGATAATTTTGACATCTCTTATGATAAGTTTATCAGAACAACTGACTCAGATCACATGCAAGGGGTGCAAAAAGCTTTCTCCACAATGTATGAAAAAGGTGATATCTATAAAGATACCTATAAGGGACACTACTGTATCTCTTGTGAAACATTTTTTCCTGCTATTCAACTTGTTGATGACGAGTTTTGTCCAGAGTGTGGTAAAAGTACTACGGTTGTAGAAGAAGAGAGCTACTTCTTTAAACTCTCTAATTATCAAGATAAACTCCTACAGTACTATGAAGAGCATCCTGAGCTTATCTTACCAAAAAGTAAAAGAAATGAAGTGATTCGTTTTGTTGAAGGTGGACTAACTGATCTTTCTATTACAAGAACAAGTTTTGACTGGGGTGTAAAACTTCCTGAAAACTTTAATGATCCTAAACATGTAATGTATGTATGGTTAGATGCTCTTATGAACTATATAACTGCACTTGGGTATGGCAAAGATAATGCTAACATGGGGCAATGGCCTGCTCGGGTACACCTAATAGGTAAAGATATTTTACGTTTCCATGCTATCTACTGGCCTGCATTTTTAATGAGCCTTGACCTCCCACTTCCTAAACATATTGCAGCGCATGGATGGTGGACACGTGATGGTGAGAAAATGTCAAAATCTAAAGGTAATGTTGTTGACCCTAGAGCTGTAGCCGATACTTATGGACTCGATAACTTTCGTTACTTTATGCTTAGAGAAGTACCTTTTGGTGGAGATGGTGACTTTAGTCAAAAAGCACTTATTGACCGTATTAACTCTGATCTTGGTAATGATCTTGGTAACTTATTAAACCGTCTGATTGGTATGAGTGGTAAGTATTTTAAAGGGTCTGTAGATTCAACAAATGTAGCAAAATACTATCAATCTGAATTAGATGAAGTTCATACATCACTTGAAAAACTTGAACCACTACTTTTTGAAATGCAAATACACCGTTATCTTGAAGAGCTATGGAGACCACTAAGTGTAGCCAACAAAGCGATAGATATGTACCAACCATGGACACTTATGAAAGAGGGAAAAGAAGAAGAGGCAATGGCACTTAATGGTCTTATCGCTGCAATACTCTCTAAAGTCTCTATAATGCTATACCCTGTAATGCCTGCAATATGTACAAAAATTTCAAAAGCTTTACACTTTACTATAGACAACAATTCATGGAACACTATGGTAAAAGATAGACAACTTCTTGATACTTTTATTTTAGAAAAGATTGACCCACTTTTTCCTCGTATTGAAGAGCCACTACTTGAACAAGCAGAACCTATAGATAAAAAGCCTGAACCTAAAACTCAAAAGAAAAAGGTGGAGAAAGAAGTAGATGGTATAGCACTTATAGGCATAGATCAATTCTTCCAAACATCTTTGAAAGTTGGTACTGTAGTAAAAGCAGAAGAGGTACCAAAAAGTAAAAAACTTCTTCTACTACAAGTAGATATAGGTGAAGATGAACCTAGGCAAGTAGTTGCAGGAATTAAAGAGTGGTATTCAGCTGATGAGATGCTTGAGACTCAAGTATGTGTAGTCGCAAACCTTAAACCTGCAAAACTTATGGGATTAAAGAGTGAAGGTATGTTACTTGCAGCAAAAGATGATGATGGTCTGTGTATGATTCGTCCAGAGAAGCCAAAAATGGCTGGAACATCGATAAGTTAAGAGAGGCATAGTATGAGAATTGAAGATATTTTAAATCTTACTGAGGGAACACTTAGCAATAAACCAAAAGTGCAAGCTATTGAGTCAGCTACTGTTTACTACTCTAAAGTAGAACATGGTGATCTCTTTTTCTCCTCCAATCAAGAAGAAATAGACCAGGCCATCAAAAATGGTGCTTATGCAATTATCTATGATAATGACAGTATTGTTAAAAATGATGATGAGATAGCATGGATAAAAGTTTCAGACATTCAATTGGCTGCTTTTAAACTTATTCGCTATGTGATTATCAAAAAAGAGGCAAAGTTTTATCTGCTTTCTGAGCATGAACTTACATTTCTTAAAATGATACTTATCCACAAAGGAAATATCGCTTTTATCGCAGATAATTGGCGTAAAGCTTTTGAGCAGATACTTAACTCAGAAAATGGTCTTTTTGTTGGTTCAGATAAAGAACTTATGCAACTTATTAAACCAGATATAGAAAAAATAGACAGAGAAGTAGAGGGGTATGCTATCTCGGATACACTTTTTAAATCTACCTTTAAAGTAGATGGTTATGTCTATCAAGAAAAAGAACTTATTCCTTTTCATTTAGAGTATCTTTTACGTGTTGTACAATTTTGTAAAACTGAAGACTTACCTTTTTCTATTGATCGTATTAAATACACTAAACACTTTATTCCTGTCTTTATTGATGGTGAACTTAAGACAACAAAACCTAGTAATAGTGACAAAGTCGCTATATTTACAGATAACTTAAAAGATATTGTGGAAGCTAGAGAATATATTCAACGTAGTAATATGTGGGTAAAAGGTATTGTTCTTACACCACCTAAGACTAAAGTACCAGGAATAGACCGTCCACACTGGTTTGAAAATGAAGAAGAAGTACGTGAAATTCTCAAAAACACCCTCTTCAATTATGCTTTTATCTACAATGCAAACAAGAGTACTCTGCACACTATTAAAGAAGAGTATAGTCTATTTTAGACTCTACCCTTTTTTATTACTACCATATTCTTTTCATTATCTTTCACAAAAGTACAGCCATACATTTTAGCTAGAACCTTAAAAGTTTTAGCGGTAAAGAAAACTATATGCGTTGGGTCTTGATGATAGTACCACTTCTTAAACAGCTCTATATTATTAGAGTGAAACTGTGTCTGTAGAGCTAAATGCCCACCCTCACCTAACTGTTTTAGTAAACTTTCAAAAATAACTTTAGGTTGATGAAGATGCTCAAACACTTCTGTAGAGACTATCAATTGGTACTTTTTCTTTTTATCTAAAGTATCTGGATGATATATTGGATCATAAAAATCACAATTAATCCCCTCTTTAATTAGTAAAGATGAGAGTAGAGAACTTCTGCCACAACCAAAATCTAAAGCAATTTTTGGTTTTTCAACTAAAGGGAGTGTAAAATCTATAAAACGCTGAAAATACGCTTGATACCCTTTGTTATTTTCACTGTTCTCATGAAGATTATAACGCTTTTTTTGTTCACTAAAGTTCTGATAGCAGAGGGGAGATTTAAAAACATATTCACACTCTTTACAATAATAATAGGTAATATCTGTTTTTTCATCTATAAATAATTCTGTAGATTTGCTACATATATGACAGTTCAATATAACCCTTTTTTTAAATAACATCTTACTACTTAGTTTATTAACTTTAGATAGCAAATTTAACCCTTAACAATTTTTAGCTATAATCGCGTCATTATATACAAGATTAGGATACTCAATGAGAACACATTATTGTGCAGAAGTAAATGAAGAGCATATCGGACAAGAAGTTACTGTAGCAGGTTGGGTTTCTAGCCGTAGAGACCATGGTGGGCTGATATTTATAGACCTTAGAGACAAAGATCAAGTCATTCAACTTGTATGTGACCCAGCAGATAATGTTGAAGTACATAAGATAGCAGAAGAGATAAGAGATCAATTTGTCCTTGTTGCTACGGGTAAAATGAGAGCAAGAGGTGAAGGACTTGAAAACCCTAAACTAAAAACTGGTAAAGTAGAGATGGTCGTTGATAAACTTGTTATAGAGAACCGTTCAAAGCCTATGCCTTTTGAGCTTAATGATGAAAAAGTGAATGAAGAGATTAAACTTAAGTACCGTTACTTAGAGCTTAGAACACAAAAATCTTATGACATTTTCAAACTTCGTTCAAAAGCAACCGTAGCTACAAGAAATACACTTGATGAACTTGACTTCCTTGAAGTAGAAACACCTATTATGACTAAATCTACACCTGAAGGTGCTAGAGACTACCTTGTACCTTCACGTGTACATGGTGGTGAATTTTATGCAATGCCACAATCACCACAACTTTTTAAACAACTCCTTATGGTAGGTGGTTTTGATCGTTATTTCCAAATAGCTAAATGTTTTAGAGATGAAGATTTAAGAGCAGACAGACAACCAGAATTCACACAAATAGATGTTGAAATGTCTTTTTGTGATCAAGAAGATGTTATAGATGTAGCGGAAAAACTTATCTCTGATATTTTCAATAAATGTGGTTTTGACATTCCTACTAAATTTAACCGTATGCCTTACTCTGAGGCAATGGAAAACTATGGTTCAGACAAACCTGATATGCGTTATGACCTTAAGATGGTAGATGTTATCGATATTTTTGAAAGATGTGATAATGAGATATTCTCTAGCATTGCAAAGACTCCTAAGAAAAACCGTATTAAAGCACTTAAAGTTCCTAAGGGTGATGAGATATTCTCTAAACGCCAAATGAAAGGCTTTGAAGAGTATGTACGTAAATTTGGAGCTTCTGGATTGGGATACTTCCAAATGAAAGAAGATGGTCTTAAGGGGCCGTTAACTAAATTCTTTACAGAAGATGATATTCAAGCTATTGTAGAGAGATGTGAACTTGAAGTAGGTGATGCAGTATTCTTTGGTGCAGGAGATAAAAAACTAGTATGGGACTACATGGGTCGTTTCCGTATTTACCTTGCTGAGATTATGGATATCATCCCTAAAGATACTTTTGAATTCCTATGGGTTATGGACTTCCCAATGTTTGAAGTAGAAGATGGAAGAGTAAAAGCACTTCACCATCCATTTACACAGCCCAAGAGTAACAATGGGAAACTGGACTTTGAAGATATCGAAGACATAGAGTCCATCGCTTATGACATCGTACTTAACGGTACAGAGCTTGGTGGTGGGTCTATACGTATTCATAAAGAAGATATGCAAGCAGAAATTTTTAAACTTCTTGGTATTTCAGAAGAAGAAGCTCAAGAGAAGTTTGGTTTTTTACTTGAAGCACTTAAGTTTGGTGCACCTCCTCATGGTGGCTTTGCATTAGGACTTGATAGAATGATTATGTTAATGACAGGTGCTAGTAGTATTAGAGAAGTTATAGCCTTCCCCAAGACACAAAAAGCACAATGTCTTCTTACTCAAGCACCAAGTCCAGTAGACGAAGAACAGCTCAAAGACTTAAGTCTTAGAATTAGACAACAACTGCCAACAGCTTAATGCAGTTTTCTCGTTCCCACGGTCTCCGTGGGAATGCATATTGAAATTTGATAAACTAATTCATTCTTTAGCCTATTGAATTCTTGTATACATTCCCACGCAGAGCATGGGAACGAGTTTCATTTGCAGAAACATTTAAAAGGAAAATACACATGAAAAAACTATTTTTAATCATCGGAGCACCAGGTTCTGGTAAAACAACAGATGCAAGTATAATTGCTGAAAAAAATGAAAATATAGTACACTACTCAACAGGTGATATGCTTAGAGAAGAAGTTGCTAGTGGTTCTAAACTTGGACAAACGATAGAAGACTATATCTCTAAAGGAGCATTGGTACCATTAGAGATTATTGTAAATACTATTGTATCTGCTATTAACAATGCTCCTGTAGCCAATGTACTTATTGATGGTTACCCAAGAAGTACAGAACAGATGACTGCTTTTGATGAACTTGTAGCAAAAGAAGATAACATTACATTAGAATCAGTTATTGAAGTAAGAGTATCTGAGCAAGTTGCTAAAGATAGAATCCTTGGACGTGCAGCAGATGCAAAGCCAGGTGAAGAGCGTTCTGATGATAGCATAGAAGTATTCTTTGATAGAATGAAAATTTATACTGATCCACTAGAAGAAATTCAAGCATTCTACACTAAAAAAGAACTTTTAACTGTTATTGATGGTGCAAGAACACTCGAAGAAGTTGTTGCAGATATGGAAATATTTGTAAAAAGCAAAATCTAACTCTTTATTTTTATTTTATTCTCATTCAATATGAGAATAAAATAATCCTTTATACTCCACACCTCCTTTTTAACCATATTTTCCCATAAATAAAATAATTAATTTTTTATAGCGTTTTCCAATATACTCTTAAGTAAATTATACTAGAATATAAATATAACTTATTTATAATTATATCTTAAATAAGTAATACTAAATAACTAAAGGAAAAAAATGAAATCTAAATCTGTTAAATTATTAAAAAGTGGTATTACACTGTCAATAATGACTGCAACATTACTGCATGCAACAAATGGTGATCACCTTATTGCTGTAGGTACAAAAGCTAGAGGTATGGGTGGTACAGGTATAGCAGTAAGTCAATGTGCTGAATCTACACTACAAAATCCCGCATTAATTACTTGTACGGAAGGAACTTCTATTTCATTTGGAGGTACAATCTTTATGCCTGATATCAGTGCAGAAATGGGTATGGCAGCTACACATGAAAGTGAGGCTGATATAAATGTAATTCCTGAAGTATCTATTTCACATAAGTTCAATGACAATTGGTATCTTGGCATTGGTATGTGGGGAACAGCCGGGATGGGTACAGATTATCGTAATGCTACTCAAACTCCTACAGACTCAGGTAATATGCATATGATAACGAACTTACAACTTATGCAGTTTGGTGTATCACTTGCATATAGGACTGCTGGTTTAGGCGTTGCAGTTACTCCTATACTTCAATATGGTTCTTTAGATATAAACTATAATGGTTTTGATGGAAATACTGTAGGTGATGGTGTTGCACAGGATTTGAACTTTGGGCTTAATTTAGGTGCCTATTATGACTTTTCATATAGTGGTATCAAAGGTTTAACACTTGGTGCTGTTTATAAGTCTAAAATAGAGATGGATTATGGAGATCAACTTTCAAATGCAACCCAACCTTTTGTAGATTTTGGTATTTTCCCTGGTGCAATGGGTAATCATCTAGAGCAACCTGCTGAAATAGGTATAGGTATAGGATATCAAATAAATCAACATACTTTTGCATTTGACTATAAACAAATCCAATGGTCAGATGCAAAAGGCTATCAAGATTTTGGATGGGATGACCAAAATGTATATGCAGTAGGGTACCAATATGCACAAGATAATTGGGTTCTTAGAGCAGGATATAACCATGCTACTAACCCTATAGCAGAAGCACCAAGTGGTTCACAAGTAATTCCTGCTGGAAGTTATGCCCAAGCTGGAGGAAATGCACTTAATCTCTTTAATCTTTTAGGATTTCCTGCTACCGCAGAAGATCACTATACTCTAGGTGGTAGTTATGCATTTACCGATGCTTTTGCTATAGACCTTGCGTATGTTTATGCACCAGAGACTAAGACTACAATGAATACTATTGTAGGTATTGATCCTAATACAGGAGATATGTATACAGGTCCATCAACCGTATATCATACAGAAAACAGTTTTTCTTTTCAATTAAGCTATAAATTTTAAAATTTTTGTTCCTACACTTTTGTAGGAACAGAACTCCCTTTCAGTTTCACTATAATCAAATTTTAATACATTAATAAATATAATAATTAAACATAAGATTAATTTAAGCTTTAATTCACACATGGTTAATACTAATCACTTATAATAATAAAAATTAATAACTGGAGATATATAAATGAAATATACAAGAACACTTGGCTCGGTAGCACTTTCAGCACTTTTACTTATGGGAATGAATGGTTGTGGTAGTAGTAATAATGAAGAAGAAGTACTATCATCAGACAAACAAGCAATAGTTGACCTTCAAAAAGCATCAGAAGAGGCGATAGAAGCATCATTAGTAGGTGTAACAGATAACGATAAAATTCCTTTTGGTGGTGGTAGTTTTTCACCTTATGAGCGTGTAGCAGTCTTTCCTACTGTAAAAGATGCCGAAGGTAACATAGACCACGTTGCAACCTATGCTAAGGTAGCTGAACTTGCAAATACATTTGCAAAGCATGTTGCAAATGTAGATGAACCAACATCAGACCCTGATACATTTAAAGGTGCAAATTGGATACTTGGTGGATTAGAGTCGCCAACTGCTACAAACAGCTTTAATGATGATGATGTCAAGCATCATATGCTGGGTATTCCAACAAAATTAAAAATTAATCCTAATGAAGAGATGTCACCTAGTAATACTAAAAAAGTAAAAGTAGTTGAAGTGTGTAACTCTAAATATGCTGCTAAAGCTTTAGGGGTTATTAATGTTGGTGGAGAAGAAGGTACTAAAGTTGCAAAAGGTATCTACCATACAA
>JAYEHY010000130.1:0-7429 GCA_034659695.1 Campylobacterota bacterium
GAGACATTTAAAGCAGGAGGTACTCATGCTCGCTAGTATTAAAACACATAAATTACAAAGTGAAGGTCAAAAACTGGGAATGATGTATTTTAGAGTAGCAATTATACTCTTTGGTGCACAACTTCTTATGGGACTGATCGCAGCGATCCAATTTTTGGCTCCAGGTTTCTTGTTTGAACTATTTGACTTTTCAGTAGCAAGAATGGTACACATCAATGCACTAGTTGTATGGATGCTTTATGCGATGATAGGTGCAAGTTATTATATGTTAACAGACGAGACTGGACACGAAGGTGTACATATAGGTCTTGGTAAGTTGGCTTTCTGGATACTTACAGCAGCTGTTACAGTCGTAGTACTTGTATATATCTTTGTTCAAGTTGGTTCTGGAACAGAAGCGTCTATCTGGTTAATCCATGAAGGTCGTGAGTATATCGAAGCACCAAGATGGGCTGATATCGGTATTGTTGTTGTTGTTCTTGTTTTCTATTGGAATATTTTTGCAACCTATATGAAAGGCAAGCAGACAGGAATCATGACAGTTATGGTAGCCGACCTACTTGCATTAGCAGGTCTCTACTTAACGGGTATGTTCTTCACAGATAATATCTCAATGGATCAATTCTGGTGGTGGTGGGTAATACACCTTTGGGTTGAAGCAACTTGGGAAGTATTTGTTGGTGTTCTTGCAGCGTATGCACTTATTAAACTTATAGGTGCTAAACGTGAGATTGTTGAGATGTGGTTATGGATTGAAGTGCTTATGCTCTTTGGTTCAGGTATCCTTGGATTGGGTCACCACTACTTCTGGATTGGTACACCTGAGTACTGGTGGGAGATTGGTGCACTATTCTCAGCACTAGAGCCAGTTCCATTGGTTGCGATGTTTGTTCATGTTCTTTATGACTGGGGTAAACAGCAAGGTGCTGCTAAAGCAGAAGGTAAAGAGGGTTCAGTAATTGCAAATGGTCCAGCTATGGCTTGGATTGTTATGAATGCGTTTGGTAACTTCTTGGGTGCAGGTATATGGGGATTCTTCCATACTCTGCCACAAGTAAATATCTATACGCACGGAACACAGTTTACAGCGGCTCACGGTCACTTGGCATTCTTTGGAGCCTATGCAACGATCCTTATAGGGTTTATGTATATCGGTGTTCAAGGTGCTTATGGCGTAAAACGTATGAAAGCTACATTTAACTCTAAAATGGGAATTACTCTTATCGGTCTTGGTGTAATGGGAATGACTGTTGCATTAACGATCGCAGGATATGAGCAAGTACTTGTTGAGAGAGCGGAGCTTGGTGCAACTTGGAATGCATACTTTGTAGCACAAGAGTTACCTTGGATGGTACAAGCACAGATGTGGAGAATGATTATGGGTGTTGTAACACTTGTAGGGTTTGTCTATCTTGTTCTAGACCTTCTTACTATCGGTAAGAAAGCACAGCAAGAAGAGGCTTAAAAAATTTGACACGGATTTTTTCGTGTCGTATATATTGTAAAGGAGAATAGAAATGTTAATTTCACCAATAACTGATGTGGTACCAAGTTTTTTTGCTATGTTAAATCAGGGACCATTAACGCTAACTATCTTTTTACATACGGTAATTATTTTACCTATGTTCTGGATCTATAAGCAGGAAAAAAAGAGATTACAAGAAGAACAATAATATTGTAAGCTAAGATTGATTTTAATCAATTTTAGTCTTATAAATTAGTGATATACTTATTTGTTATTTGAGAAAATTACAAGTTGAGTTGTCTTTCTACAAAGACTCATGACTTTGTCAAAATATATTTTTATAGAATATATCGTTTTGATAATAAAAAGGAGAAAAAATGAAATTGAACAAACTTTTAGGTTTAGCAGTAGCGACAAGTTTTGCAGCTACAATGGCTATTGCAGGTACATCTACAATGGATATGGCCGCTAAGTATGAGAAAGAGTGTCAAGGGTGTCACGGACCTATCCACCAGGGTGGTGTTGGATCAGATCTTAGACCAGCGGCTCTGAAAAAACAGAGTAGAGAATTCTTAACTGAAGCAATCATGCAAGGTGTACCAAATACTGCAATGCCAGCATGGAACTCTACATTTTCAGCAGATGATGCTGCCGGTATGATTGATTGGTTGATGGACTGGAAAAATACTGTTGAACTTACACTTGATCTTGATGAAGTTAAAAAAACTTGGACTAAATTGGCAGATGTAGATGCATTGGCAAAAAAATATCCAACAGATAAAAATGGTGCTTTAAGTTATACAGGTGCTGAAGTTAAAAATGTAAAAGATATTACTTTTGCTACAGAGAGAGATGCATCTTTAGTTGACTTTATTGATTCAACTAACGGTAAAGTACTTTCTCGTCACAAAGCAGGATTTGCTGTTCACGTAACAGTAACAAACAAAAAGAATCCTAGATATGCTTACTCTATCTCTCGTTCAGGACTATTGAGTATGTTTGAT
The DNA here is from genome assembly GCA_034659695.1 of Campylobacterota bacterium. Classification (GTDB taxonomy): domain Bacteria; phylum Campylobacterota; class Campylobacteria; order Campylobacterales; family Sulfurovaceae; genus Sulfurovum. The sequence goes on from JAYEHY010000130.1 coordinate 2,470, forward strand.
ATTGCAGCTCCAGGTCAACCAGCACTTGCAACTGTACAAGTAGGTCAAGAGTCAAGAGGACTTGCAGTTTCTCCAGATGGTAAATATGTAATCGCTGGTAACTACAACCCAGGTGGTGCAGTTCTTTGTGATGCACATACACTAGAGCCACTAAAAGCTTATGATACTAGCCGTGTAATCGACCCTGATGGGCAAATTGGACCAAGTAGAGTTGCATCTCTAGCAGATACTCCTTATGGACCATACTTTGCAATGGCACTTAAAGATGGTGGACACACTTATATCATCGACTACTCAAAAGAGGGCTTCCCAATCGTTGGAGATGTGCCAAACATTGGTAAGATTCTTCACGATGCATTCTTGAATGAAGATGAGGGTGAAGACTTTGGTAGATACTTTATGATCGCTTCACAAGGTTCTGATGTTATGGGTATTGTTGACTTTAAAGAGAAAAACCTTGCTGCGAAAATTCACACAGGTAAAAAATCTAAACCACACCCAGGTCAAGGTTCTTCATGGTACTCAAAAGGACAAGGGAAACAACTTCACGCTACAGTTAGTATGAATATTGGTTCTGTTGTTATTTGGGATTCAACTTGGAAAGTAGTTAAAAAAGTAGAAACTGCTGGTGGTGGACTATTCATCGGTACAGCACATGACACTCCATACCTATGGGCTGACTGTGTACTTGGTAAGCCAGATAGTTACAATGAAGTTCATTTGATCAACAAAGATACTTTAGAGACTGACAGAATCATTAAAGTTGGTAAGTCTAAAGGTCAATTGATCGATGCTAAAACGAAAAAAGTACTTCAAGAGTGGGATGCAACACAAACTGTTGTAGCTGCACAAAAAGAGGAAAAATTCGGAAAAGAGAAAATCGTACCACATACAGATAAGTTAGGACCAGCAGTGAAAGAGCCTGTTCAACCAAGACTTCTTCATGCAGAGCCTGCTAACCATGGTGAGTGGACAATGATCTCTGAGTGGACGACTGGTAGAATTGGTATCTATGAGTCTAAAACAGGTAAGTTCGTTAAGTATATCAATAACTTGACAACTCCTACATTTACATACTCTGTTGAGCACAGACAACATATTCCTGGTGCTTAATTGATACATTTACTCTCTCCTTTTGGAGAGGGTGATTTATTGAAGTGATCAGATCTGATCATCTCAATAAGTTACCGACACATCTAAAATATTATAACTCCCCTAATTCATCTCTAAGCACTGCCACTTACTTATAGAAATTATCCAAGAGAACCTTTTAAAGTTCATGAGACAACTCAACATAAACTACTCACAAAACTATAAATAAGCTGTAGAAGTGTTTTTGATTAACTCTGTAGATTCAACATAATTATAAGAACTTAGAGAGGCATCTTACTTACTAGTTATGCCTATATATCTCTTTGGATATAGTTCCTTACCTGCGAATTCATGACGCTACAATCTTAAGTTGAGCTGCTCCTTATCTCAACTCAATTTCGATATAATGACTCCCTTGGAGACTTGGATGTTTGGGTTATTCCTTTATGATGTGAATAAATGTATATTAAAAGGTAAGAGTTGTGAAACTAAAAGTAAAGAATATAGCGAAAATAGATGAAGCTGATGTAGAGATTAAAGATTTAACTGTTTTTGTTGGTAAGAACAGTACAAATAAAAGTTATATGGCTCATACTGTTTATATGGTTAATAAGATTTTGTCTAAATTTGATGATAGTACATATAGGTTTAGTAATTTTTCTTCTAAAATATTTAATGAATATCTAAAAGATACTATTACAAAAGATGATATACAATTATTAGAAACTTTAGAGACTTTTTCAACTGTCAAGCAACACCAAATACAAACAGGTGAAGATGATTATGAGTTTGAAGATGTTCGTGAGGTTATATTTGATTTTTCCTCTACTAATTTAGATAATATTATTTTAAACATAGAAAATTTTATATTTAAGCAAATAGTTGAGTTGGTTAATCAAAGTTTTAATGTAAGTAGAACTATTTTAAAAAATATTATTTTTGATAATTATAGAAATACTACAAAAGAGCTACTTAAAGATAATAAAATAATAATTACAAATGAAGATAAAAAAACAGACCATATTGTTGTTTTGAGTAAAATATTTAGAAAAAATATTGCAGATTTTTTTCAACAAAAAATAGCTAAAAAAGAATTTTATTTTCCAGCATCAAGAACAGGTTTTGTTTTAGCATTTGATGAGATAGTATCAGGAGTTTTGCGAGATAGATTTGGTGGACAACCTACAGCAACAAAATTAACAGAACCTACTATTGATTTTATTTCAGGTTTCTCAGATATTAAATCAGGAAAATTTAATGATGAAATCATGTATTCATTTTGGAGAAATGAAGATCAAAGTTCAAAACAAAAAATGAAAAAACTTTTTGGATTTATAGAAGATAGAATTGTAAAAGGTAAAATTGTTGAAGATAAAACTAGTCAAAATTATACACACTTTTATCTTCAAACATCAAATAGAGAAAAATTGGATTTACACTTAAGTTCATCTGCAACTGTAGAATTACTACCTTTAGTTATATTTTTAAAACACTTCTCCACAATAGACGATAGACTATTAGTGATAGAAGAGCCAGAAGCACACCTGCACCCAAAAGCACAAATAGAGATGGCTAGACTTTTGGTAATGTTATCAAATGCAGGTGCAAAAGTTTTAATAACTACACATAGTGATTATATTTTAAATGAACTAAGCAACTGCATTAAACTAGACAAAGCTACAGATGAAAAGAGAACAGAATATTTAAAAAAATATAAACTGGATAAAGATACTATTATCTCTGCTGATAGAGTATCTGCTTATCTTTTTAAAGATATAGATAGTAAAAAGACAGAAGTAAAAGAGCTTACTATAGATGAGTATGGTATTGCCAATGATAATTTTGATGATATTTTAGATGAACTTTTAGAGAGAACTGGTGAAATAAATGAGATGGTTTTATAATGGAGAGCTTAGATACTATTTTTGATATTGCCGAACAATGCAAAGAACATAGCTGTAAAGTCAATAAAAAAAATATCAAAAAGGTGTATAAGCCTGACAGCGGGTTCTTAGATAAAACTATAGAAGATGAACTTTTTAGTGGTGACTATAAAATATGTGACTGTATTGTTGAGTGCGAAGATGACTCTTTATTTATTGTAGAGATTTTATGTGGAAAATTGACAAATAGAGAGCTAAAAGAGAAAAAAGAGCAACTTGCAAATTGCTGTAGGGTTGTAAAACATCTGAAAGCTCATGATAAAATCAAAAAACTGGTTCTATTATATGATAAACTTGAATCGCCTAAAAGACAACCCTCACTTAAAAAAGCTCTTATCAATCAGAGGATTTGCAACAGGCCATTAGAGTTCAAAAGTGAAAAACTATTACATATCGGATGTTGATATAAGCTAAAAATTCAGCTCTTTATCCTAGTGAGGAAGAGCGTATAGTAATAATCTCTTGTAGAAACAAATCAGTCAGATTTCGGCATTACACGATTTCTACCGTTTTTCTTGGACTCGTAGAGCCATTTATCGGCTCTTTCTATGGTATTGTTTATGGAGGAGTCATTTGGCTCTACAAGTGTGATACCGAAGCTCACTGTGATGGATGGAGGTTGTACGAAATCATGTGACGCTATCTCTGCTCTGATATCATCGGCTAGATTGTAGAGTGCATCATGGGAGTTGCCATGGAGTATAACCATAAACTCCTCTCCTCCCCATCTGCCGATGGAGCAGTTATCAGTGATTCTCTTTTTGAATAGTTTTGCTATCTCTTTAAGTACATGGTCTCCCACTTGGTGACCGTAGGTGTCGTTGACATTTTTGAAGTGGTCTATATCTATGAGTCCTATCCCAAAGAGTGTGCCTTTGTCTTTATGCTCACACCAAACTGTATCGAGTCCTACTCTGTTGCATATCTGTGTGAGCTGGTCTGTTTTGGCTATCTGTATGAGCTTGATATTGAGGTTTTCTAGCTCTTTTGTCCGATATTCCACTTCTCTCTCTAGTCTTTGGGCGTATACCTCTTGTTCGGCTAGGAGTTGCTCCTCGGCTATGAGTTTTTGGGCACTCTCTTCGTTGATCTTGTTGGCTAGGATGATGGTGAAAAGTAGAAACTCCATGAGTGCAACCACCATAAAGCTATATTGGTTGAAATCATTGCTAGGGAGTACCCCATCATACATACTAGCCATTATTTCTACATTTGTGATCAATAGAAGTAGGGCTACTAAGTATACTTTAGCCTTTTTTACTCCATGCAGTGTTGCAGTGATTGTCGTGATAGTGAGAAGTATATAGATGATTGGTATGGTAGCATTCATGACCCCATACCATGGTGAGATTGAGAAGTTGATGAGAAATACAAGTATGATGAGTACTATTAGGATTATATCGAGTAACTTTTTAATCTTTGGTACTACTCTCTCAAAACCTAGGAGTTGACTGGAAAATAGGACGAAAAATATAGTAGCTATAGGCACGATGGAGTGGAGACTCTGAACTATCTGAGGTGAGGCAAAGGGGCTATAGAGTGAGTTGACTGTGAAGACGAAGCTTCCAAAAAAGAGTAAAAATCCTACATAGTAGCCATAGAGTCGTTCTTTGAGACTCACAAACAAGAAAAGGTTGACTCCTATTGCGATAAAGAGTCCACCAAAGAAAAATGCAAAGAAGAGAAAATACTCACTCTGATAATTGATTAAATCACTCAGCTGATCAAAGAGCCGAAACTCACCAATAATAGCAAACTCACTCTCGACTTTTACATAGACTGCACTCTGTTGATGATTACACCTATAAATCTTAACCTACATCAAGGAATTAAAATAAAAATCATACTATTATAATAGATTATCACTACTATTTGTTCAATTAAAAAAAGGGTTTTTATGAGATATATATTTTTACTTTTGATTG
>JAYEHY010000131.1:0-7419 GCA_034659695.1 Campylobacterota bacterium
AAAGAACCATAATCCCAATCTTCTGTACGTCTACTAAGTTTAGCGTTAGACAATAGGCATGTATCTCTACATTTTCTCTTTTACTCGCTTTTTCTAGTAGTTCTAAAAAATATTCAAAATCTTCCATATCATCAAAAACTTGCATACCCATATTACCTCTATTAATAGACATCTTGCAAAACCTATCGGAAACGATGGCTTTAGCCTCGTCACATGGTGAAGCTGAAGCATCACTTCCAAGTTTTGCAAGAACTCTAATAATATGATAGATTCCTCCTACTGTCGCTCCTCTTGGTATGCGTGGCAATAATTGTAACCCTCTACTAAAGTTCCTTCTTTTTACGATTAAATAACATTGAGCCAAAGAAAACTAAACTATATCCAAATAGTTCAATCCCCTCTTGTATCACTGTTTTGTAAACATGATGATAGTCATCACCCATAATATCACGCCATAAACTTCCTGTTCCAAAAGTTCGGCTAAACACGATAATAATTAGAAACCCAATCAATATGTAGGTACTCATTTTTGTTTGGCTGTAGGTTAGCAAAGGCTGCAATATAGTAGTTTTGTTTTTAACAGCATAATATAGTGTTGCTATCAGTACGATAGCCACTGGTACCTTCCAAAAACCATGAAAAACCGCATCTAGGTAGTAGTCACCTTCACGAATGAACATCATAGTAAATAGACCTGCCATAAGAATAAACAGTCCTTTTGATTCAGGCTCTTTTGATGAAGCCTTATAAAATATAATCGCTGATATTAAAATAAAAACCTCTTGCATAAACTCTGTTATAGAAACCTCAGATAGTCCATTTTTTAAAATAGTAATATCAACAGATATAAAAAATGGAATAAGTAGCATAAGTATAGCAAGTGCTAAAAATTCAAATAGTAAAGATTTCGCTTGATTATTTTTCATAATTAAATATATCCTTTTTAAAATCTATGTTTAAGTCCCATAACTACTTTATCACCATCAAAATAGAGTATAAGAGGTGACTCTCTCTCGTGAGCCCAATACCCACTAGCAAATCCAACCAAAGCACCTACAATGACATCACTCTGCCAGTGAGCTTGTGCTTTTACACGTCCTCCCATTTGGTGCAATGGCAAAGCCCAAAGAAGATGTACCCATGGAGAGTCATCTTTGTACTCCAATACAAAAGGGGTCACCAGTGCTGTCATTCCAGAAACATGCCCACTAAAAAAACTCTTTCCATCTTCAAACCACTCTGATGGGCTATCTGTATGCCTTGGTCTCAGTCTACCCGTAATACGCTTAGACCCCTCCGCAAGAAGTTGAGACATCAACCCTGCATCTAAACTTTTCCAAGCGGTTTTACCAAATCTACTCTCTGTTCCCTCATATGCAGCAGCAGCTAAAATACCTATTGTTGCATATTTAGGTATATCATAGTGTGCGCCCCAAAATCCATCTTCATCTAGTGTAACTTTTTTATCTAGTTCAAATGCAAATATTGTATTTGAACACAGAAGTAAAAAAATTATTATACTACTTACTTTTTTCATTAACTGCCTTTTAGTATTATAAATTTCATTGTTAAATTTTTCCAACGCTTATGCATCAAACCACGAATTGTATAGCATCAGATTGTAACTGAGCAAGTATAGCTAAGTCTTCCTCTTGATTATCTGTCCTTAAGGTTTTTATAGGATTATATACTACTAGCTCAACTCTAAAATCTACCCAACCATTCAACCAAAACAAGCTATAAAACTCCTACCACATACGCGAAAAGGCTCACGAGAAAACACTATCTTTCACTCAACTCCCCAGCCAACTTTTTGGCTCCCTTAAAGTCTGCTTTTCCTGTGCCTAGTTTTGGTAACGCTTCTACCTTGAAGTATGTTGAAGGGACAAAAAGTGGGTTGAGTTTTAAACTTTTTATCTCCTCTTTTAAGACTTCTAACTCTGTTTCTCCCTCTAACATGAGTACCAGTTTTTCACCCTTTTTTTCATCAGGTAGGGCAACAACGGCTATTTGGTCATCCTCTTTTAGTATGCTGTTTATCTCTCGTTCTACTAATCCTAAGCTTACCATCTCGCCTGCTACTTTGGCAAAACGGCTATAGCGGTCAACGATGGTAAGGAAGCCATCTGCATCTAACTTTCCTTTGTCTCCTGTAACATACCAGCGTATGCCGTCTATCTCTTTGATGACTGAAGCGGTTTTTTCAGGGTCACCGATGTACCCTTTCATGATTTGCGTTCCTCCAATGAGTATCATCCCCTCTTCTCCTGTTTGAAGTCTCTCGAAACTCTCAGGATCAACAATACGAAATGCCGAACCAGGCAGCGGTAAACCTACCGTTCCTACCTTTTGCCCTATTTGTGGTTTCCATGAGTCTAACATCAACACATCTGGCATATTTCCTGAAGCAACAGGAGTCGTCTCTGTGGCTCCATACCCTTCATAAATGTCATGTCCAAACTTCTTTTTAAAGGCATCTCTTATCTCTACAGGTAACTTTTCTGCACCTGCTACAACCATGCGTAGATGTTTGAGCATAAGCGGTGTTAATTTGCGGTTTCTTGTATAGAGTCTAAAAAATGTAGCTGTGGCAAGTAAAATAGTCGCTTCATACTTAGCAGCCATTTTCCCTATGCCAAAACCATCAGTCGGGTCAGGATGAGAGGCAACAGGTATGCCCTCTATAAGTGGCAAGAGTGTGGTCACAGTCAAGCCAAATGAGTGAAATATAGGCAGCGTGCCAAGCATAACATCGTTATCGGTAGGGTTTAACAGCGTGTTGGTCTGTTTAATGTTCCCCATGATATTTTTATGGCTTAACGCTATCCCTTTTGGTGTTCCCTCACTTCCACTTGAAAAGAGTATCGCTGCGGTCTCCTCTAGGTGGCTATTTTTTATAAACAGCATACTTAGAAGTGAAGCGGGAAGCATCTTCACAAGCATTAACATAAGCACTCCTTTAGCCCTGCTCATTTGCTCTTTTATCTCTTCTAGGTAGATAACCTCAACACCCTCTAGCACCGCTGTCATATCAAACCCTTTGGCTTTTAGCTTGGTTACAAACTGCTTTGAAGCCACGACGCTGCTTATGTTTGCTACTTTAAGGGCGTGTAGCAAACTCTCATTACCACTAGAGTAGTTTAAATTCACAATAGTTTTTCCTAAACTTAACAGAGCCATATTGCCCATAGAACCACCTACAGAAGTGGGAAGGAGAATCCCTATATTTTGACTCTCTTTCACAAAAGGCTTCAATGCTGATGCCATCATCAGTGTACCTGTGGCAAATTTGTTGGCACTTACCTCAACCCCTGTAGAATCAGCCATACACAGCGTTGAGCCTACCTCTTTTACTGTATGTATCCATGCTTTTTGTATGGGCTGTAAAGTATCGGCATAATTTCCCCAACTTGTTACAGAGAGGTCAAAGACTGCTTTTTTTACTTCACTAGCTCCAGTGTGAATATCTAAACTTTTTCCAAAAGTCACAGAGATATCTTTACTCTTTTTTCGTTTCATTTTTTGCGATGCGTAAGAGAAGTTGTCTTCCCATAGTCCTCTTAAAAAGAAAGGTACAATAACCGCATCTTCTACCTCTTTTGTGGCTATCTCAAAACCTCTTTGAAATACCCCTAAGTGACCATTACGAGAGAGATGCCCCTCAGGAAAAAGTGCAACTGTCTCACCACGGTTAAGGGCTTCAGTGACTTTTACTAATGCCCCCTTACTTCCTCTGCTTGAGATGGGTATCACACCAAAGAAGTCTAAAAAAGGTTTAAAGTACCACTTCTCATAGTAGCTTCTCTCCATCACAAAGCGTATCTGTTTTGGGTAAGCCATCTGCAAAATAGCCCAGTCTAAAAAAGAGACATGGTTACCTAAAAGCAGTACCCCCTTTTCTGCATTTACATTTTTAAGACCCTCAACCGAGAGTTTATACTTAAACCCTACAACCAAACGTACCATGTAGCGAACCAAAGATTGTGGAAGTTTAAAGAGTGTGTAACCCATACCCAAAAGTGCGACAAGAGACATCGCATAAAAAAGTACTGTAGAGGAGAGTTCAAAGTAACCAAACAGTACCGTAATGACAAGAAACATAAACATCGTAACATTTTGCATAAAGTTATTGCCCGCAAGTACTTTACCTAAGATCTTTGTTGGTGTAGCAAACTGTATGAGTGCATTTAATGGCACAATGAAAAGCCCTGCAAAAAAACCATAGACAAACAACACGGAACCCAAAAGCCATAAATTACCTAAAGTGGGTATAAGATAAAGTGATATGGCTATACCCAACGCACCCAAAGGGATAATACCTATCTCAATGTAGTTTTTACTCACACGCCCTGCAAACAGTGCCCCAAATATAATACCCAAACCAGAAAGAGAGAGTAAGCCTTGTGCCACAACCGTATCTGTGATGCCTAGGTTACCTTTAAGCAGGTCACCAAATATAGCAATAACCACTTGAGAAACACCCCAAAAGATACTAAGACCTATGATACTTAACCACACCGCTTGGTTAGACTTTATCACACCTAGATTATTTTTAAGATACGATAAATTTTTATACTCGTTAGTTTCAAAAACCATCGCCTCATCTACCTGTACGGCTTTAAATTTCTTCACCAAACGTTTCGCCAATAGATACTCTACAGTACTTGCAGCTATGAGTAGATAGCCCACAGGAGCAATGTAAGTTAAGATTTCTGAAGGGTTTATCGTTCTATCTTGTAGCAAATGCTCAAAGAAAATAGAGTAAACCACCGCTCCAGCCAAAATAGAAACAATAGTCACTGACTGCACCATCGCGTTAGCTTCTGCTAACTTTTCATTGCCTGTCATCTCTTTTATGAGTCCATACTTCGCAGGAGAGTAGATGGCACTTTGAGCAGCAAGAACAAAAGTCAAAGCAAATGCACCCCAAAACCAGCCCATGTAGTAGGAGAAGAGTATCATAGTAGTAATGATTATGGCTAAAGCAGAGGCATACTCTATCACTTTAGTTTTAGGGTATTTATCACTAATAAACCCCGCAGGAGAAAAGAGAAAAATAAAAGGTAAAAGTATCAATGCATTCACGATAGCAGTAAGGACAATGAGTTCTGATCCTTCATACGCCTTAAAGATAGTATTTTGTAAAACTATTTTATGACCCAAATCTGTCATAGCATTTAAAAAGATAATGAAAATATACGGTGTAAACCCTGCAATTTTAAAAAGTGATTTCATTAGGCTTCCTTACTGATGTGTTGTTGATGAGCTTGGACGGTATGCATATTAAAAATATACGGTTTAAGTTTGAGTATGAGGTCAAAAAGTAGTTCATAGCGTCTATCATGTGTCTCTTCACTACTTTTTAAAAGTTTTGAACCCATGATATTCTCTTTTTTTGCAAGAACTTTTGCATCGGATACATAGTCATCTAGTAGTGTAAAGTCAAGCCCTAAATCTTTGGCTCTCTCCAAAATCTCTGCAATCTCTACCTCTTTAGTAGAAAACCCTTTCTCTTGTTCAAAAAGATACCCTCTACTCTGGTAAGATTGCAACCTCTCTTCATCTATCTGAGCGTGTTCTAAAAAGTCCTCTTTGTTATACCAAATATTCTCTCTACCTCCAGAGATAAGCTCCAACGAACGCACCATCATCTCAAAACTACCATCAAAGTCAAAATGGTTATCTGTAAAAATACTTTTTATCTCGGAGATTGAGTAAGAGAAGTTGTGTTGAAGGTATTTGATAAACTTGAGTATCTGCACACATGAAGCATCATAAAGATGAACATTAGGTTTAGGCTTAGAAGGCTGAGGAAGAAGCCCCTCTTTCACATAGTAAAGTATCGTAGACTTACTCTCTTCACTCTGAAGCATAAGCTCTTTCATTTTAAGTTGCATGACCTACCTTTTAGTTTAAGTTCTGTAAGTATAGGAAAGTTAAGCTTAAAGTGTAGAGTGATGCTTTACACTTTATATTGTGTTTACATAAGAGAAATACGTTATTATTATCACAGACCCCCTATTTCACTCACAAAAACTCCTTTATGCTTAAGTAACAAAATCTGTTTAAGTATCTTAGTTGATTTTATGAAAAATTGTTAAAAGTATGTCATTTTGACCTACTTTTTGAAAATAAACATGCATTTTTAATGTTCGTTTATTTTTCATATAATGACCTCATATGATATAATGTTCATTCAATAAATAGTTGTTCGAACGCTTCGCATTCGAACAACGGGGGCGTGGGCTGAACACGCCCCCGTTATATTACAAATAACATAATGGAGTGAAAATGACTAAAGAAAAATATCAGATTACAGAAAAATCAAATTATTTGAATGTGTTGATATTAATTGATGAGTTGAAATCATTCGATAAGTTTTTATCAGATGAAGTGTCTGATATTGATAGTTGGATAGTTAAACTTAAGAATACAAGAAATGTATTCCTAAGTTTAAATAATGTACGCGATACAATGAATAGAATAAATTTAAATTTATCAGATGAGTATGTCACACTATCAAGAAATTTAAAAAAAAGGCTTGCTTTCGCAAATCATTTTCGTAATCGTGCAGTTGGACATCTTAACGAAACATTATTAGAACGAGCAGTACAATGGTCGCCTCAAATATTTTATTCAACATTTAAAGAAAATGAAAAATTTAAAATATCAGAGGCACATAGAGTAATAATTGAGGCATGCACAAACTCATTTATTGACAATGAAGGTAAACAAAAAGTTTTTAATACTGAAATTGACTTAATGTATCCTCCTGATGCTAAATTATTTTTCAGTCATTTACAAGAGCTTGTTACTCAATCGTTAGAATGGCTAACAATTTCTGCTGAGTCTATTTTATCGAATATTAAACATCACGATAATGACGAAATACAAAAACTTGCAGCTATCGCTGGAAAAACAAATTTTAATTTAAAAGTAGAATCTGAATATAGTTATTCACAAGAGCCACTTGCAAATTCACACAAAAGTGCCTATTTTAAGTATTTAAGTAGTCCAAAAGTTGAAATCTAATTTCAGATAAGTTATAATTTTTTACGACAAAAATCTAACAGAAAAGAGATTCAACTAATGAGTAAAAGTATACCAACACTTTCTAAAATGTGGCATAAAATCCTAAATATTGAGAACACACTTTTTCCTGCATTAAAAGAGACATTAAGAGTAGAAGAGTTGTCAAGTAAAGAGAGTAAACTTATCCGTATCTTGGACTTTGCAGAGATAGAAAGAAACATCACAGTTGTAACGATTACAAACAGTAAAAAAAGTAGAGAAGAGATAGCTAGAGCCTTTGTAGCTAAGAGTGTTTATAATTTTCAAACAACAAGAGATTTGATAGATAGACTTCATATCGATAGAACACTACGTATCATATGTGGATGGAGATATAAAAAAGATATT